>JABXKX010000508.1 GCA_013619035.1 Peptostreptococcaceae bacterium | reverse complement strand
CCAGTATACATGTATCTTTAAATAAATCATTTAATTCATAAGGTATCATGGTATAAACGGTTATTTTCTCATGATCAATAAAAGTGTCTACTGTCAATTCGAAGTAATTGTTTCTCTCTTTTACCGAAATAACTTTCCCATTAACCCTATAAGGGCTACCGACGTAATCAATATCTGAAAATTTTAATCTCGAAGCATCAAAATCTTTTGATAACATTTCAATCTTTTCCAAAGTATAATCTTCTAACACCGTCTGATATGTAACCAATGCCTCTATGGGATCATTCGACCACTCATAGTTTTCAGTAAATGCAATCAATTCTGATTCAATACTTGAAAGCACCTCATAGGTTGTTTTGTCAACATTTAGATCACATGTCAAATGTGCTTCTAAGATACAACTGAATTCATTAGTTTCTAATGGTTGTAACACGACTTGCTCTGCCATATAAGCTTCGCTAAACTCAATAATCTGATAATCTGATGTAATTGGATAAACCACTTCATAACCACCAAAGTCTATTTTAATAGCATTTAGATTTTTGGATTCGATTTCTAACCCTCGAACAGCTTCTTCTTGAGTAAATTGAAATAATAATTCTGGACTTGATTTAACATTGATACCTGTTTCCTCGTCCCAATCTATTAGGCTTTCATTAGGATAGTCTTCCAACATAACATACGCTGGCGTCATATCATCATGTATATAATAATTTAATTTTTCTTCGATTTCTGCTGGTGCAGATTTTAACGTCTCTACAATTCGATAGTCTTCATCAAGGTGTGCTTTTTCTTGAGAACATGATATCAAAAGTAACGACATAGTAATTAACAATAGTTTTTTCATGTACTCTCCCTTTGTCCTATTACTAGTTTACCATAAAAGTGAAGTCTTAGCACACAAAAAAACACTGCAAATTACAATTTGTAGTGTTCTTGTATTATATCTGTTTCAATAGTTTTCTCTATAAAGACAGTCCGATGTTCTGCAAGATCTAAATGTTGTACTTGAAAGTTCCCTTTTTCATCTTCAAATACCCTGATTTTAGGTCTTGTTGGATTGTACATATTATACTCTACTACAAGTCCCAAACGGCCATCAGTAAGTGATACACCACTACCCGGTGGATAAACACAGATATTTTTCGTAAACATCTGAAGTATCACAGCGTCCAATCTATAAACAGATTCTGCCATGAGTATATCCATCACTTCATAAACCGGCATTTTTCTTTTATAGACTCTAGATGCCGTCATGGCATCAAACATATCGCAAATTGTCACAATTCTTACGAAATCAGGTATTTCTGTCTCCGCTAGACCTAAAGGATATCCTGAGCCATCTCTTTTTTCATGGTGCAATCTAACGATTTGTTTGGTATAACCTGATAAACCAACGTCATCTTTTATCATATCATATCCATAAACCGCATGATTGTAAACTTCTTTTAGCTCAGCATCATTTAAAGGTTCAACTTTTTGAATCAGATTATCTTTTACTGCTGATTTACCAATATCATGTAATAAAGCACCCATAGCAACATGTTTTGTCAGATTATATTCATAGCCTAATGACCTGCATGTCAAAATAGATAAAACTGCTACATTAACACTGTGTTTATAGGTATACATATCAGCACCCATTAAATCCACAACAGTATATAATGTATTTTCTGACTCTTCTAGTTCGTCAATTAAGTCTTTAATAATATCACCTACCACGTTAAGATCTTCTTTTCTTATCATGGTTTGAACACCTTTATCATCTTTTGATGCAATGTTTTTGAGTACTTCTTTAACTTTTCTAACACAATGGTTCATTTTTTCTTCACTAATAATACTATTGACTTCAATACCGTCAGATAACTGATCGTTTATATATACAATATAAACATCATTATCAATTAATTTATCAATAAGACTTGGTGTTAATTTAACATTTTTTCCAAGTAACAATCTGCCATTATCACAATATACGTTTTTGGCTAAATAACCATCTATTAATTTATGAGATACATTTGTACTTCTCATGTGTAACCTCCAAATATCTGATACGATTTCATATAACTAAGTTACTTAAGTAGTTAATCTAAATGTTTACAGTACTTCACATCTTCATCAAGAATATGGCTTGTCAGCCAAGTTTGAAGAAATTTATGTACGTCGACGACCGTATCCATATGTTTATTTGAGATTACATTTTTAGTGGCATGTAAAATCTCTTTTTTAAAACTTTCATGATATACTTTGTGTTTAACTAATTCGTCATAATTTGCTTTGAATAGTAGGTCTTCTTCTGTTCTGAAATGCATTGTTGCATATATTGACATTTTTTCCAATACTTCTTCAATTCTATTCAAGCCATCACCAGAAGTGATATGATGACTTAATTCATTGATGATGGAAAATAACATTTTATGCTGAATATCAATCATCTCATTACCCACTGAATATTTTTCGGACCATCTCAATTGCATTCTATCCTCCATTTACACATAAGAATAGATTAACTAAACTAGGCCTAAATGTCAAGTTACTCTGCATTTTCAGTGGTAATTTTTGCAATTTCTTTATCTGTAAAATCACAGGCTTTTAATATTCGTGTAATAAATGGTGTTTTTTCTGAACAATAACGATCTATATCATGAGGATATTGGTGTGCCAAAGCAAATTTTAATTCACTATATTCTTTAACAGCATCTTCATGTGCCATCAAATAATTCTTAAGTGCCATATGATTTCTAAATGCCAAAGAGTCTTCTAAACAAACATACAGATGGTGTTGAAACCATTTGGAATGATGTTCATAAAGCAACGGTACATCTTGAAGACTTCTTCTAAAGACTTCTCGCCCCTCTATCCCTAAATTGCCTTCATAAATATAACCTAAATTTTCTAGTGTACCAATTAAGTCTAGAACTTCTCCTTTTGTTTTAACAACAATATCAATATCAATAATCGCTTTCGCTGCCAACCCTGGTACTGATGTACTGCCAATATGTTCAATTCTAAGATTGGGATTGATACGGCTATGATATGCATCTTTCAGTTCATTAAAAGCATGTGACCATTTTGGATTGTATTGTTCTATTTTTATTTTTTTCACATTGAGCTCCTTTCAATATTGGGATTCATACGATCAATGATTGATTCATAAGCATATGCATATTCAATCAACTTGAGATCGTCACCTGATTTACCAATTAATGTGATGCCAACAGGTTCACCGCTATGTCTATAGGTGCCTGGGACATTTATTGCAGGATAACCCGCAGGGGCGTATACGGAAGTGCAATAATTACTCAGCGTCATCAACACATCAACTTTCTCTAATGCTCTATTTAAAGCACTTCTCGTCAAGTTTTGGTTGATCTTTATTTGAGTTTTAATCATTTGGTCATCGTAATACTCTTCTTTTGATTGTTTGATAATTTCATGATTATATGGCGCAAATGCTGCCATGTTTTTTTCGTTAAATTCGATAATATCCCTAAGACCCTTTATTGGAAATTCGGGATTAAGCTTTAAGAACTCTTCCACACCTTCTTTGAACTCATATTTAAAGATATCAAAAACCTTTGTTTCAAAAGCAGTGGCATCTAATGTAATTTCAACAACTCTAGCACCACATTTTCTTAATATCTCTTTCGTTTCATTTAAGATGATCTGATCACCTTCTCGGTAATACGTAAGGACCGGTTCATTGATTATCACGCCAATTCTTATATTTTTTAAAGCATCTTTTTTAAATTGTGCAACTTGATTTGTATCAGAAATTGCTTTAAATAAATAATATGTATCTTTTACTGTACGTGCCATTGGACCTGCTGTATCATGACTTTCAGAAATAGGGATAATTCTACCGGTCGATAACACTCCCAATGTTGGTTTTAATCCCACAACGCTATTTTGACTTGCTGGATATATAATAGAACCTGCAGTTTCAGTCCCGATAGTCACCGGTGCCAATTGACAAGTTGCTGCAACTGCACTACCTGAACTTGATCCACCAACATCAAACGGACCGTACGGATTCATGGTTTGTCCTCCTAAAGCTGAATAACCATTTGAACTTTCAGTTGACATAAAATTTGCCCATTCAGATAAATTGGTTTTACCCAATATGATAGCGCCTTTTATTTTTAATTTTCTTATAATATCTGCATCATCATCACATACAAATGTTTTTAAAGCGGCTGCACCTGCTGTTGTATGCATCCTTTTGGTTCCAATATTGCCTTTGATTAAAACCGGTATACCATACATCATATCGTGAGACGCATCATAGTATTTCTCTTTAGCTTCACTTAATGCTAAATCATTGATTTCTAACACACTGTTATAACATTCAAATGTTTTGATCCGATTCAAATAGAAATTGGCAATGTCCTCATAGGATATGACATCATTTTTAACCATCTCTTGTAATGAAATAATATCTCTATTTAGCAAATCAACATCTGATGTAACCTCAATCGCAGGAAGCCCTTGAAAACTATGGGTTTTCAAAGTATTTTCTACTTGTTTTTCGACTTGACTTTTCAAATAATCATCATTATTAAATCCACTCATAACCTGTCTC
>JABXKX010000115.1 GCA_013619035.1 Peptostreptococcaceae bacterium | reverse complement strand
AGCGTCAGATGTGTATAAGAGACAGGAATATAAGGGGGTCATATGAATAAAAAAATAGATTTATATTTACTGACTGGTTTCTTAGGATCTGGTAAAACAACATTTTTAAAATCCTTGTTAGAGGATGCTGGGGAACACAAAATAGGCATAATAATGAACGAGTTTGGAAAAGTTGGGATTGATGGTGGACTTGTAAAGGATAAAGCCAGTGAACTCATTGAAATCAACAGAGGTTCTATCTTCTGTTCTTGTCTAAAATTATCATTTGTTGAAAGTCTAAAAGACATGTCTGAAAAACCAATTGATGTGCTGTTTGTTGAAGGATCAGGTCTTGCAGATCCATCTAATATTGGCGAAATTCTAGAAGCTACCGAGATTTTAATTGGTGAAGTCTACAATTATTCCGGTTCCATCTGTCTGGTTGATGCGGTTAATTTCATAGAGCAAACTAAAGATAGCGAAACTCTAGAAAGACAAATCAAACACAGCCATTTAGCCGTTGTTAGTAAGACCGATTTAATTGATAATTATGAAAATATCAAAAGTACCGTTTTAAACTATAATGGAAATATCGATATTGCACCATCTGATATGGGCCGTTTACCATTTAATTTCTTTACCGATTGGCGAAAAGAAATTTCTGTTATTCAAGATGAAACAACCAACAAAGTCGAAAACAAACCCAAAACATTGTCTTTAGAAATCTATGAGTCTGTCGAGAAAGAAAAGTTAGAAGCCTTCTTAACAACATTAAGTCAAGATGCCTTCAGAATGAAAGGTTATATCACCTTAACAACAGGAGAAAATCTACAAGTGGATGTTGTAAATGGTAAAATCGATTATGCTAAGGATTTAGAAAATCATGAATCAAGCTTAGTTATCATTTCTAAAATAGGTCCACAAATCATAAAAAAAATTATTCCAACATGGGAAACTCATGTGAATGTGAAATACAAGCTTAAAAACTAAGAAGCACGCTTTGCGTGCTTTTATCATATCCAGCTCTTCACGCAAATAAAAAAAACACCACCGAAGTGATGTTTAATATATTAAGATTTACTATGTGCTTTATTCCATCTATGACGATCATTAGCATTAAGAACTCTTTTTCTTAATCTAATAACAGCTGGTGTAACTTCAACTAATTCATCATGTTCAATAAACTCTAATGCTTCTTCTAGTGTAAATACTCTAGGCTTTCTTACCTTAACAGCATCATCTGAACCTGAAGCTCTTGTGTTTGTTAACTTCTTGTTCTTACCAGGATTAACAATCATATCGTCTTTTCTAGAGTTCATACCAACGATCATGCCTTCATAAACATTAACAGCAGCATCAACAAACATGATTGCACGCTCACCTAAGTTAAATAAAGCGTATGCCATTGTAGCTGTTCTCTCTTGAGCAATTAATACGCCATTAAGTCTCTTTGGTACTTCACCAGCATAAGGCATATAAGCGTGGAATGATTGTACCATTGTACCTTCACCACGTGTCTCATTGATAAACTGTGATCTGTATCCTAATAAACCTCTAGTTGGAATTAAGAATTCTAAACGTGTATAACCGTTTTCAGCAAACATGTTTTCCATAGTACCTTTTCTTAAGTTCATTGCACTGATAACACCACCACAATAAGCATCTGGTACATCAATGATTACATTTTCAAAAGGTTCTTCAACGCCATTTTCACCTTTGTGCATTAATACTTCTGGTTTAGAAACACTTAACTCGTAACCTTCACGTCTCATGTTCTCAAGTAAGATAGATAAGTGAAGCTCACCTCTACCTGATACTTTATAACCATCAGTTGTTGTAAGTTCTTCAACCTTTAATCCAACATTAGTTTCTAATTCTTTATGAAGTCTTTCTCTGATATGTCTTGTTGTTAAGAATTTACCACTTTCACCAACAAAAGGTGAATCATTTACATAGAAATTCATAGAAAGTGTAGGCTCTTCAATTTCAATCATCGGCATTGGATCTAATTTATCGGCTACACCTAAAGTTTCACCAATACTGATATCACTAAATCCTGCTAAGACAACGATATCACCACTGTGAGCTATGTCTTTTTCTACTCTCTTAAGACCTTCATTAACCAATAACTTAGTAACTTTACCTCTACCTACAGTACCATCTCTTCTAGCGATTGCTAATGTTTGACCTTTTTTAACAGTACCTTTAGTGATTCTTCCAATTCCTAAACGTCCTAAATAATCATCATAAGCTAATGATGATACTTGAAGTTGTAAAGGCTCTTCATCTAAATCTGGATACGTATCATAACGGTTAACCATTAATTCAAATAAAGGCTCTAAATTATTTCTTTCATCTGCCATATCAATTATTGCAATACCTTCTTTTGCGATACCGTATACAATTGGGAAGTCAAGTTGCTCATCTGTAGCACCTAACTCAACAAATAAGTCAAATGTCATATCTACAACTTCTTCTGCTCTTTGATCTTTTTTATCAATTTTGTTGATAAATAAAATTGGACTTAAACCACGTTCTAAAGTTTTTTGAAGTACGAATCTAGTTTGTGGCATTGGCCCTTCACTTGAATCTACTAATAAAATTGCTGTATCTACAGTTCTGATAATACGTTCTACTTCAGAAGAAAAATCAGCATGACCCGGTGTGTCAACAATGTTGATTTTTAATCCACTATGCTCGATTGCACAGTTCTTTGAGGTAATCGTAATACCTCTTTCTCTCTCTAAATCATTTGAATCCATAACTTGTTCTACTACTGCTTCATTCGCTCTAAATACGCCACTTTGTGATAAAAGCGCATCTACAAGTGTTGATTTTCCAGCATCAACATGGGCAATTACTGCCACATTTAAAATGTCTTGTCTTTTCATAATAAACCTCTCATCTATATTAAAATTATTTTGTTCTTTACTCGCATCTACACAGTATACTACAATAAAATATGAAATGATACCCTAAGTTGATTAAATAATCGAAATTATGTAAATAGCAAAAAAACCACGGTAGTGGTTTTTACATAATTACTTTATTTCTACCTTCAGATTTTGCTTGATATAGTTTTTTATCTGCTCTATCTATACCCGATGAAAACGACTCTGAATCTTTCTTCTTTATAATACCTGCAGAAAATGATAATTCATTTTCTAGAGTATACCAATCATGGGTCATTTGATTGAATTGAGTTTTTATCGATTCAATCATATGAGAAACCTGTTTTTCAGTCATATCTTGTAATAGGATTAGGAATTCTTCTCCACCGTATCGGATGACAATATCCTCGTTTGGAATGGTTTGATTTAATAATGAGCCTAACGATACCAGTACCTGGTCTCCATAAATATGACCAAAGGTATCGTTAATCATTTTAAAATTGTCGATATCTAATAAAACAATAAACACATTTATACTTTCTTTTAAAAGCATTTCATCTACATTCATCAAAATATTTCTATTGTAAGTTTTGGTTAAATTATCACGAAGTGCTAAATCCGTTGCTTGTATCCTTAATGACATTTCTTTGTTTAACATACGAGAGTAATTGAACAAACAAAATACAGTCCCCATTAACAAGGTTTCTCGTATTATCAAACGACCAAATGAAAATTGAGCTTCAGGAGTAAACAGAATAGAAACCAGACTAAATAAAATGATAATCCAAACACTGATTCGTAACAGTAATTTAGCATCTCTAAGCAGTAATACATATCCTAGTATAATATAGTATCCCAAGAAAAAGTCACTTCTCAACCCACCTCTGAAAACAATGAGAACAGATATAACCAGCACATCCAAATATAAATTAATTTTTTGAATCCTCACATTATCCTTGATATTTGTAAATCTAACCAAAATACTAATCACTAAAAATGAAATTGCAACACCATAGACCATGATCACATTATTATGATAAGTTGATACATTGATCAACAGAAGTCCTACTATAGTGCCAATCACTCTAATAATAAACTGAAATTGTAATGTACTTTGATTGTATATTTGTTGTGTGTTTATTATAGAACTTTTCTCTTTCATACCTCACCACCTATTCAATATATATCATAAGTAGGTGCTCCTTGCAATTTACTGGATTGATAAAACTATTTTCTCGAAAAAAAAGAGACTTTAAAGTCTCCATTTAATCAATATTTTCATGAGTGTAACCTATATCTATTG
Organism: Peptostreptococcaceae bacterium; assembly: GCA_013619035.1. The sequence continues at coordinate 421 of JABXKX010000115.1, read as the reverse complement.
TTATCTTATGTCCCTTTTGATAACCCTCTAATTCTTTAACGATTGCCATCACATTATTTCTTAATATATCTTGTACAAAAGGTACCATTTCTACCGGTTCTTCATTTATTGTTAATGAAATATTATCTTGATGTATGATACAGTCATTTCTAGTTTTTTTATTGTTAACAATTGCCACACACATTTCTTCACATGATAAACCACATAAACCACAACATTTCTTAGTAAAATTAGGTAACACTTCAAATGTATTTTCTTCAATAAAATCAACTAATCTATCTACATCCTTGCAACTGATGGCTTCTAACTCTTTATAACACTCTATTTCATCTGCTATTCTCCCAGTAACTAGAATGGCTTTCTCATCTAATTTTTCTTCAATACCCTCTATATCTTTAGCAGCGATAATTTTGGGGAAATT
>JABXKX010000470.1 GCA_013619035.1 Peptostreptococcaceae bacterium | reverse complement strand
ACTTTGGAATTCTGTTTACATGTAAAAAGTAAAATTTATAATAAAAACAGAATACGGATTTGTTTTTATGGGGTTTTGACGCAAATGTCAGAATTGTCCCGCTATTCGTGTTAAATTTGAAGTGTAAACAGATTTGTAAAGTACTAGTGTATAAAATAATGACTGAAAAAGTCATTTGATGCCCTAAAATTATAGTGCTAAACTCGAAATATAGAAGACATATGGAGGGTTAAAATGGAAGAAATGAAAATTTACAAGATCAAAAAAAATATTCACGAAGACAATGTAAAAGTTGCTGAGGAAACAAGACAAGAACTGAAGCAACAGGGGACATTCTTGATTAATATTATGTCATCACCGGGTAGTGGTAAAACAGCTACATTGGTCAGTACCATTAAGGCATTAAAAGATGAGATTAAAATAGGTGTTATGGAAGCGGATGTTGATTCAGATGTTGATGCAAAAACAGTTCAAGCAGCTGGTGCAAAAGCAATTCAATTGCATACGGGCGGCTTATGTCATTTAGATGCAACGATGACCAAACAAGGTATTGATCAATTAGGTGTAGAAGAACTAGACTTAGTGTTCTTAGAAAATATAGGTAATCTGATCTGTCCAGCAGGATATGATACTGGTGCGATGAAAAACGTAGCAATTTTAAGTGTGCCTGAAGGGGATGACAAACCTTTAAAATACCCAAAAATATTTGGTAAAGTTCAGGTGTTAATCGTTAGTAAAATAGATTGTATTGAGCATTTTGATTTTGATTTTGACTTACTTGAAGAAAGAGTTAGAAAGTTAAATAAAGATATTATTATATTCCCGATCTCAGCTAAAACAGGTGAAGGTGTTGAGGCATGGTCAAATTGGATCAGACAAGAACTCAATAGAAAGGGGTAATAATAATGTCTAAGAAACAAGAAAAAACAAATTTTAAAACTATAAATAGATTTAACTTCGCACTGACATGGGCAGATGTTGATGGTAGAGAATATAGACAAGATATATTAGATCTTGCCAATAAAATAGCAAGAGTGAAAGCAGGTACTTCGCGTGAGTCTCTTCCTTTTGGTCCAGAATACTATGCACTTGCACCCATAATGAATGAGTATCAAACAAAAATTGCCATGCATTTAAAATTCCGTGAGAAGATGAGTGTAAAAGAAATTGCAAAATCTTCTAATGAACCTTATAACAAAGTAAAAGAAGCAATGGATTATATTTCATGGGCTGGTGTTGCCTTTGTTAACACCATTGATGGTGTGGATATGTATTGGCAAGATATATTTGTGCCAGGACATTTAGAACTGATTAACAACAACAAAGAGTTGGTTGCTAAACATCCAGAAGTCGCAGAAGCGTTTTACTATTACGGGACTAAAAAAGGGCCAATGGCTGCTGGTATCATGCCAATCGGTTCTGGACCAATGCGTGTTTTACCAATTGAAAGATCTATTGATGGTAATTCAAAGAAAGTTTCATATGATGAGATATCAAAATACTTAAATGAAGCAACGGTATTTACGGTTTCAGACTGTTCTTGTAGAACCTCTCGTGAAGCCATGGGTGAAGGCTGTGGTCACTTAAAAGAAGAGATGTGTGTTCAATTGGATCACGCTGCTGAGTATTACATTAAAACTGGGCGTGGACGTGAGATAACCAGAGAAGAAGCATTTGAAATCATTCAAAAAGCAGAAGATAATGGTTTGATGCATTCAGTACCTAACTTAGATGAACCAGGACATACCCATGCCATTTGTAACTGTTGTGGCTGTGGCTGTTATGCGATGAGACTAGCAAATGAATATGTGAACAATGATATTGTTAGATCAAATTATACTTCAGTAGTGGATGAAGATAAATGTGTGGCTTGTGGTGAATGTGTGGATGTTTGTCCAACAAACGCTTTAAGATTGGGACAAAAATTATGTTCTAAAGATCCAATAGATGAAAAAATCACAAAAGTAACACCAAGAAATACAGAATGGGCAGAAGATAAGTGGAATAGTGATTACAGACTGAATAGAAAAAATACATTAGACTCTGGAACAGCACCATGTATTACAAAGTGTCCAGCACATATTCCAGTACAGGGTTATGTAAAATTGGCTTCACAAGGTAAGTATATGGAAGCATTAGAACTTATTAAAAAACACAATCCACTGCCAGCAGTCTGTGGTCGTATTTGTCCTAGATTATGTGAGGAAGATTGTACACGTGGTGATATAGATGAGGCAGTTGCAGTTGATGATATCAAGAAGTTTATTGCAGAAAAAGACTTACACAAAGAAACTAGATTTATTCCTAGAAAAAGACATGACTACAGCGATAAAAAAATTGCTATAGTAGGTGGTGGTCCATCAGGCTTAACCTGTGCATATGATTTAGCTGTTGATGGTTATGATGTTACATTATTTGAAAAACAAAAAATATTGGGTGGCATGTTAACACTCGGTATTCCATCTTATAGATTGGAAAAAGATGTTATAGAAGCAGAAATTGATGTTCTAAGAGATATGGGTGTTAAGTTTGAAACGGGTGTTGAAATTGGTCGTGACAGAAGCATTCAAGATCTTAGAGATAATGGCTTTAATGCATTCTACCTAGCAATTGGTGCTCATAGTGGTAGAAATCTTGGCTTAGAGGGCGAAGACACTAATGAAGTGATTCATGGTGTTGATTTCTTAAGAACAGTTAACTTAGGTGAAACATCAGCGGTAAAAGGCAAAGTAGTTGTTATCGGTGGTGGTAACGTTGCTATTGATGTTGCTAGAACGGCAGTAAGACTTGATGGTGTGACTCAAACTGATATCTACTGTTTAGAAACAAGAGAAGGCATGCCAGCTCATGAAGAAGAAATAGAAGAAGCTTTAGAAGAAGAAATTAATATCAACAACTCTTATGGTCCAGCTAGAATTATAACTGAAAATGGTAAAGTAACAGGTGTTGAATTTAAAAAATGTCTTTCTATATTTGATAAAGAAGGCAGATTTAACCCTCAATATGATGAGAAGAATACAAAAGTAGTTGATTGTGATTATGTCTTATTATCAGTCGGTCAAACATTTGATTACGGCACTCTTTTAGAGGGTGAAGAGGTTAACTTAACTAGAAGAAATACAATTGAAGTGGACGATATCACACTACAAAGTTCAAAAGAGGATATATTTGCTGGTGGTGATGTTGCCAGTGGTCCAAAGCTTGCAATTGATGCCATCGCAGCAGGTAAAGAAGCAGCTGTTTCTATTCATAGATTTGTACAAAATGGTCAATCGCTAGTATTCGGTAGAGATAACCATTCTTATAAGGTATTTGATAAAGACAACTTAGCAGATATTGAGAGTTATGACAAAACCATAAGACAAAAAACAGATCACGTAGATGGTAAAGTATCTAAAAGAACTTTTAATGATTTAAGAGGGACGTTAACAGAAGAACAAATTAAAAAAGAAACTGCTAGATGTCTTGGCTGTGGTGCTACTAAAACGGATGAATACTTATGTGTTGGTTGTGGCGCATGTACGCTAAAATGTAAGTTTGAAGCCATATCACTTAAGAAAGTTCATGATGTACATGGTTATGAAATTGATAAACTGCCAGTAGCAGTCATGAAAAAAGCTGTTGGTAGAAAAGTTAAAATAGCGGCCAATAAACTGAATCCGTTTACTGAAACACGATAAGAATAGAGGTACTTTAAATGCATGAGTTAGGCATCGTTTATGAAGTGATAAAAGTGGTAGATAATTTTGTAAAAGAAAATAATATCACTAGAGTCGAAAAAATTGTGCTTGAGATAGGTCAACTGTCTCAAGCTATACCAAGATTTATTGAAGAGTGTTATCCGGCTGCAGTGGATCAGACTCCTTATGAAGACACAAAACTGGAAATCATCACACTGCCAGCAAACGGTAAATGTAAGGCCTGTGGTGAGATATACAATATTATAGAACATAGAAAAGTTTGCCCCAACTGTAACGCAGAAGATTTCGATTTGATTTCAGGGGAAGAATTTAATATTAAAGAAGTTGTTGCATGTTAAAAGTATATAGAAGATGGTCTAAAGCAGTATCGGTAACTTATGATGTATTACAAATGATGTGAGTACATTAGAAATACAGAGATCCAACAAGATAAACAATCTTGTTGGATCTTTTTTAAAATGACTTATTCAATACATTCAACGGTAATATGTTCTTTTATTTTAATGACTCGAAATTCAGCATCGATGGCAAGTTCCATTTCATTTAAAGTATCACCAAAGTAAGTGGAGTAGGTTAGAAAAACACTTTTGTAGTCAGAAACTAAAACGGTGATGAATTCTCTTTCAGGTAAAAACTGTAGTTGATAACTTAAATCACCTTCTGCCAATAGGATGTTGTAAGTCGCTAAGTAATAGGTTATCATTTCTTTTACACCTACATGACCATCATTTCTGTTATATACATTTTCATAATCGAGCCTAGTGATATCTACATTGTATGGGAAAAGATTCTGATGTAGTCTAAACCAGCTATCTGTTTCATTTAATAGCAGATTAGGGTAGTCCTCTGAGAAGAGCACGTCGTCTGCTATCAATTCAAAGTAAACACGACCACTTGTATTTCTATTTATTTTAAAAGTAAATTC
>JABXKX010000576.1 GCA_013619035.1 Peptostreptococcaceae bacterium | reverse complement strand
ATTGTATTGTTAGCAAATGTTAGTAAAAATACAAAAAATAAAACAGCGACTTTCAAGAAAACTCTTGAAGGTCGCTATTTATATGGTGCCGAAAGCGGGACTTGAACCCGCACGCCCCAAAGGGCTCTGGATTTTGAGTCCAGCGCGTCTGCCAGTTCCACCATTTCGGCAAGCAGATTGTTCTTAAGACAAGACTTATAATACCATATTTCAAAAGACTTTACAATAAAAATAAGAGATTATAAGTCGTAAATATTGTTTTAATTTTGGAGTGTGTTTTTTTTATGAAATATGTTATCCAAAATCAAGTTTTTGATATGATTAAATAAGGGATGTAGTATTGGTTTGAATGGTCTAAATCACTTGTCTAAAAAGAGTCATCTTGGATTTGTTATTTAAACTGTATAGGATTATTGGGATGAAATGATAATTTGCGTTTTATTCATCTTAAATTGAGGTATATATTAAACCAGAGGTGAATATGATTGAAAGGATATAATCATGAGTCGACTAAAGAATAATTTTAAACAAATTGAAGCAGAAGTATTTGACTATGGACCGGTAGTAATTTTCAAGTGGAAAAATGAAGTTGGATGGCCGGTAGAATTTGTTTCTGGCAATGTGGGAATTAACTTTGGATATACTGCTTTTGATTTTACTTCTGGTAGAGTAAGTTATGATAAATTTATTCATCCACTGGATCTAAAAAGAGTTAAAGAAGAAGTGGATGAAGTTATTAACAGTAATAGATTCTTTATTGAGCATAAACCATACAGAATTATTCATGGGAAAGGGGATATTCGGTGGGTATCGGATTATACAACCTTTATTAAAGAAGAAAATGATGTAATAACTTTTATTTGTTATGTGGTTGATATTACTGAACAAGTAGAAAAAGAAAAAAATCTGATAGAAATTAAAGATCGATATGATCATTTATTAGATGCGACAAGAGAAGGTATTTGGGATTGGGATATGAGAACCGATGAAGTGTTTTTTTCGAAGCGGTGGAAGGATATGCTTGGATTTAAAGAGGATGAAATACAAAACACATTATTAGAATGGGAGAAGCGGGTTCATAAAGAAGATATTGAACAATGTTATGCAGACATAAAAGATCATTTAAATGGTGAAACCCAGATTTATGAAAATGTACATAGAATGTTACACAAAAACGGGAAATATCTATGGGTTTTGGAGAGAGGCAAAAAAATTCTTGATGCTAAAGGTGAAGTCTATCGTATGATTGCCACACATAAAGATATTTCAGAAGAAAAAGAGATGAATGAGTTATTAGAACAATTGGCTCAAGAAGATTCTTTAACAGGCTTACTAAACCGTAGAGCTTTTTATAGTATAGTACATAAAGAAATGGAACGTTCAAAAAGATACAATAGCGGTCTGGTGTTATTGATGTTAGATATAGATCACTTTAAAGTTGTAAATGATACTTGGGGTCACAATTTTGGCGATGTTATCTTAAAAGAAGTATCTAAAAAATTCTTTGATTGTGTGAGAACAACCGACTTTATTTTTAGATTAGGTGGAGAAGAGTTTGGCATTTTATTACCAGAAACAGATGAGCAAGGCGCTTTTCAGCTTGCAGAAAGAATAAGAAAATCAATTGAAGAGATGAGAACAAGTGTAAATGAGGAGACGATAGCTTTAATTACAATAAGTATTGGAGTATCATTATACACTTCAGAACTTTCGCTTGATGAATTTATGAATCGATCAGATCTGGCATTATATGAATCAAAAGCTAATGGAAGAAATCAAGTGACATTATTCTATGAGGAATAGGGTCCAATCATATTTATACTAATGATGAAAAGTAATCTTTGGATTACTTTTTATGTTGTAATAACTAAACAATATAAAGGCATGTAATTTAAAAAACTCATTAGAGCAATTTATTAAACTTAACAATAAAATTATGATTTAATATTTAATAAGTGATACAATATCTGAGTGGAGGTATGTATTATGTATACAATCAAAAATGATAAGCTTCAAGTTGTTGTGAAATCCTTTGGAGCAGAATTAAATAGTATTAAAAAAATTAACTCGGATTATGAGTATTTATGGCAAGGAGATCCTGCTTATTGGAAGAGGCAAGCACCAATATTGTTTCCAATAGTAGGGAGATTATTAGAGGATACTTATACTTATTTGGACAGTTCTTATTCTATGACGCAACATGGTTTTGCTAGAGATTCAGAATTTACTTGTGTAGACTCTTCTTCTAATTGTTTGTTGTTTAAATTGGGTTCATCTGAGTCTTCTCTAGAGAAGTATCCTTTTGCTTTTGAACTGTATTTAGGGTATGAGTTAATCGCTGATTATATCAAAGTGACTTATAAAGTCGTTAATATGGATTCTAAGGTGATGCCTTTCTCAATAGGAGCTCATCCTGCATTTAATTGGGATAAGTCCTTAGAAGCAAAATTTAGCTTCCCTGATAAGGTTGTTTCGAGTTGTTTGGTAAGTTCTAAAGGTATTTTGGAAGGTCCTGAGGTTTCATTAGTGGATACTCTTCTTACTGAATCGTTATTTCATAACGATGCACTTATTTATAAAACGTTGAATTCTACAACTTTTATAAATGGTGAAATTGGTATTGAAATGAACTTTGATGGATTTCCTTATGTAGGATTATGGTCATTGCCTAGTGGTGCCCCTTTTGTTTGCATTGAGCCGTGGTACGGTATTGGAGATTATTCAGATCATAATCAAAAGATCTTAAATAAAGAAGGTATGATTTCATTGAACACTGGAGAAGTATTTGAAGCATTTTATACTATAAAGCCAATTTAATTAATAATCTTAGCTTTAGTTTTAATAGAGTGGGTATAAAAATAGTGGAGGCGATTTTATGCATACTAAGAAGAAATTAAGCCGTGCGCTTAAACATGCAAAAAAAATTCCGGTAGATGATCAAACGAAAATTATTATGTTTTCAGATATCCATAGAGGTGATAACAGTTTGAGTGATGACTTTGCTCATAACCAAACCTTGTATCGTTATGCACTTGAACATTATTATAAAGAAGGTTTCACTTACGTTGAATTAGGTGATGGTGATGAATTATGGGAACATAAATACTTTAGACATATCAGGTATGCCCATAGTGATATTTTCTTGTTGTTGAAAAAATTCTACGATGATCATAGATTTGAAATGTTATATGGCAATCACAATATGGAGTTTAAGAATCGATCTAGTGTTAAACGTAACCTTTATCAATATAAAGATGAATTTACCGATACGATAGAACCTTTGTTTCCGGGTATTAAAGTACTTGAAAGCATCGTTTTAGAACATGAAAGTAAAGATATCTTGTTAATACATGGTCATCAAGGAGATTTTACTAATGACCAATTATGGATGGGAAACAGATTCTTTCTAAGGTACTTTTGGCGATTTATGCATATTGTAGGCTTTAGAAATCCTGCCAGTCCAGCAAAAAATATTCATCATAGACATACATTAGAAAAAAGATATTCTAAGTGGATTCGTGAAAACAATCAAATGCTTATCATGGGACATACCCATAGACCTAAGTTTTCTGAACCAGGAGAGTTACCATATTTTAATACTGGGACATGTGTTCATCCTAGAAACATTACGGGTATAGAAATTTGTGACAATAAAATTCAAATGATTGAGTGGAAAATCGGTATTTGTGAAGATGGCGTCTTACAAGTACAACGTCGTGTGTCACGTGGTCCAAGATTATTATCAGATATTTAAGTAGATTTTGAATCTGCTTATTTTTTTGTGGTATAATTATTTTGACAAAAAGGTGGGCGTATGATTAAATCGAAAACTTTAAGAACTACATTTAGACCAATATTAGGCGTTTGTTTACTAATCATAATAGCATTGGTTTTTTTGACATTGAGCACATTAAACGAAGAACTTGAAATTGAACTGGGTAGAGCAGAACACTTTATGAGCCTCTTGCAGGCAGATGTTTGGATGAATATTGATGACTATAGAGCATCTCTATATGAGTTTAATGAAATAGTACCAATGGATAAAATTCTTTTTGAAATGGAGACGAGCAATGGTAATCATGACCTCTTTATGAAGAAGTCAGAATATTTAATGAAAAATTTAGACGTTATTGCCGTGAGTTTAACAGATTTAATTGATAACACATCTATCGTATCTGGTAATAACGATCAAATCTTTGATAACTTTGATTTAAAAGAAGACATGATTAAATGGGAAGAAGATATAAAAGGAAACTATAGATTAAAGAGCATTCGCGCAAATAAGACCAATTATTTGATGATAGAAATTCCACTTGAAGTGGAGGGTGATTTTCACGACTATGGATTGGGTTTAATAGTTGATTATAAGTCGTTACTATCTGATGCGTATGTAACTTCTGAGTATAATGTTCATTTTATTGGAGAACATGGAGAAGCATTACAACTCGGTGAAGATTATAAAATTGTAAATCAACTCCAAAACATATATGGATCTGAAGTATTTAATCCCTCAGGACGTTATAAACGATCAAAAGATTATTTAGCGGTTGGTGATTTTCATTATATCAATCATCATATTGTACTTTCAGAACAGGTAAATAACATCAATATTGTATTAACAAAAGCATATAATAAGTTTAAT
>JABXKX010000039.1 GCA_013619035.1 Peptostreptococcaceae bacterium | reverse complement strand
TATAAGTATACCACTTTTTATCAATGTACAAACAAAAATTGAGTATCAAATTAATCTATACTTAAATAGTAACATATCGAAACTTACTATTTCTCTACTAGACTGGTATCGTTTATACTCTAAGCAAGGAGGCAGTAATGAAAAAACTAATGATTATATTAATGGCTGTAATTGCACTTTACGGCTGTCAACCAAAGGAAGAAGCAACATTAATAATAGGTGGTATTCCAGATCAGAATGCTTCAACATTAACTGAGCGTTTTGATGAACTGGCAACCTACATTGAAGAACAAACAGGCATAAAAACTGAATATGCACCCTCTATAGACTATGCAGCACTTGTTACAGCATTTGGTCGAGAGGATGTTCATTTGGGATGGTTTGGCGGATTAACAGGTGTTCAAGCAAGAGCTCTTGTAGAAGGATCGGAAGCTATTGCACACCGACCAAGAGATGCTGAATTTGAATCTGTTTTTATCTACAATAAATCTCTGGATATTACTTCATTAGAAGACTTAAAGGATTTATCCTTTACATTCGGTAGTGAGAACTCTACTTCGGGTCATTTAATGCCAAGGTTCTTCTTAATGGAAGCGGGTTTAATACCAGAAGATGATTTTTCTCAAATACCAAATTATTCAGGATCTCATGATAAAACATGGAAACTTGTAGAATCTGGTACTTTTGATGCAGGTGCATTAAATATTGCGGTTTGGGAAAGTGCTGTTTTAGAGAACAAAGTAGACTTAAGTAAAGTTGATGTTTTTTATACAACACCACCCTACTTCGATTACAACTGGACCATCTCAAATGTAGATGAAACATTTGGTGCTGGTTCTAAAGATAAAATACAAGCAGCTTTACTTAGTTTTGGTCAAGATAATCCAGAGATAATGGCATTATTCCAAGATGACCATTTTGTTGAAACCAACAATGACAATTACAATGCTATATTAGATGTAGCAAAATCACTTAATATTATAGAGTAAGCACTAGTTGCTTACTCTTTGGAGTTTCTTATGATTAAAATTTCTCAACTCACATGTAAAAAAAACAACACCAATATCCTTAAAGATATCAACTTATCAATTCATTCAAAAGAAAAAATTGCTATCATCGGACCGAGCGGTGCTGGTAAAACCACTTTAATGAATATTCTTTCAAAACAAGAAGAGGATTATTCTGGTTCTGTATTGGTTCATAAGACGGATATAAAAACTTATAGTCATAGAGAACTATCACATATTATTGGGACCATCTCTCAAGAGATGAATCTTATCGATAATCTAAAAGTCATTCACAATGTTTTGGCTGGCAAATTAAAGGATTGGTCATTTATCAAATCTGTTTATTCTCTTTTTATACCACAAGAAAAAACGGCCGCTCTTCAGGCATTATCTTCCGTTCATCTAGAAGAACATTATGATAAAAAGACTTCTGATCTTTCAGGTGGTGAAAAACAAAGGGTTGCTATTGCTAGATTATTGATGCAAAATCCTTCAATTGTATTAGCAGATGAGCCAATTGCATCATTAGATCCTAGTCTTGCTAGAAACTCTATTGAACTTCTACTTTCAACAACACAGGATAAAACACTTATCATGGTATTACATCATGTCGATTATGCTCTTGAGTATTTTGATCGAATTATTGCTGTAAAAAACGGTGAAGTCTATTTTGATAAAAAGGCAACTCAAGTAAGTAAAGAAGACTTGGGAGCTCTCTATGAACTCTAAAAAAGCAATTGCAATTATTATTCTTTTTCTAATCACTATTTCATTTATATTAACGCCAATAAATACAAATACCAACGGACTTGAAACGGCTTGTGAAATTATAATCTCAGCATTTAAGCCATCCGTTTCAGAACTGCCTCAAGCACTTAATGCTTCTATAACAACCGTCTTTTACGCTAGTGCCGGCATGTCTATAGCGTTATTCTTTTCATTTTTCTTAAGTTTATATGCCTCGGGTATACTCACGGAGTCTAAAAGAATTCAAAACATGATAAGAAACTTTTTCGCTGGTTCAAGAGCAATTCATGAATTGATATGGGCTCTGTTTTTTGTTACAGCTTTTGGATTGATGCCCATGACAGCTCTTTTGGCTTTGGCAGTACCTTATACGGGTATGCTCGGAAAGGTATTTACTGATATCTTTTGTCATATGGATCTAAAAAAAATCCGAAGACTTGAAGGACTAGGTGCTTCAAAAGCTCAGATGATCTTTTATGGTTATTTACCGCAGGCACTACCTCAGTTAATCAGTTACAGTTTGTATCGTTTTGAATGCGCCCTTCGCTCTTCTACGATTCTCAGTTTTGTAGGCATTACCGGTCTTGGTATGAAAATTCAATTGATGTTAAATGATTTAAGATTCAATGAAATGTTCACCTATATTTATGTATTATTTCTATTGGTTGTTATCATTGAAATATGGGGTAACCTCTACCGTCAGAAAAAGTTTCGAAATGGGACCATCATTGTAAGTATTATTCTATTTATTAGTTCATGGTACTTTATTTTAATCCCTGAGGGTGCTCTCTACGATACTTTGATTAGTCAAAAAAACCTATCTTACATGGTGGATTTTATCTCTAAACTACTCGGTTTTCAAAGTGAAACAATCGCATTCTTAGATATAAAAGAGATTTCATATGTCTTTGTTTTAACTCTCAAAACATTACAGATGAGTTTTGTGGCTATTGCACTTTCTATACTCTTTATGTCTATCACTGTAATTTTAGCAACAAAGCGATATAGCCATCCTTTGATCTATGGGTTAGTTAGAAGTATCTATCTCTTTACAAGAGCAATCCCAGAGCTTATATGGGCTATGATACTCATATTTATTTTTAAACCCGGTATATGGGTCGGCGCATTAGCATTAGCCATCCATAACTTTGGCATATTATCAAAACTCTGTGCAGAAGTCATAGAAAACATGAATGAGAAACCTTTGTTGTCTTTAAGGCAAGCTGGTGCTAAAAAAGGACAACTCCTTATGTATGGTGTTCTCCCAAGTGTCATTAAATCGTTTATTTCTTATAGTATTTACAGATGGGAAATCATCTTAAGAACCACCATCATTGTAGGATTGGTCGGCGCTGGAGGATTAGGATATTACTTTAGACTCAACTTCAGTTGGTTCCACTATACAAATATCACTTTAGTACTAGTATTCTATTTACTACTCGTAAAACTCGCAGATAAAATGAGCTTGTATTTAAATAAAGTATGGGGATAATTCCCATACTTTTTCTTATAACTGAATTTGACTATATTTAACAGTCCAATCAGCTACTTCAATCAGATTATTATGAATGATTTTTTCTACTATTAATTCACTTCCAATAAGCATAACCGATATGATTATGACATATATTAACTTTTTCATCTAAGGCTCCTTTTCCAAGTATATCCTTTTGACGTTTAAAGAAATAAAAAAGTTCCTTAAAATTTAATAAGTAAGTTGATTTAGTTGTGTAAACCATGTATATTAGGGTAGTAAATTGTTACGAGCTAAGGAGGATGTTTTGACTAAAAATGAACGCAGCAAATTACCTTATGGTGATTTAGCGATAATAGCATTACAAAGTTGTGAAGAAATTTCGAAACCAATTGACGAAAAACTTTCAAGTACCAGAGAAAAAGATTCACACTTAATTTCAATTGATGAAATTAGATTTTCTAATGGTGAAGGTAAAGTTGTTATTAACGAATCGATACGTGGTAAAGATGTTTATATATTATGCGATGTAGGTAATTATGGATGTACTTATAAGATGTTTGGATTTGAAAATCATATGAGTCCAGATGATCACTTACAAGATATCAAGCGTGCCTTATCTGCAATTGCAGGTAAAGCTAGAAGAATCACTTTGATTATGCCTTTACTATATGCTTCAAGACAACATAGAAGAAAAGGTAGAGAATCTCTTGATTGTGCTTTAGCATTACAAGAATTTGAACGCTTAGGTGTAAAAGACATTATTACTTTTGATGCTCATGATCCAACAATTCAAAATGCAGTTCCTTTGATTTCATTTGAAAATGTTCATCCGACTTATAAAATCTTAAAAGCTCTTGTGACTCAAGAAGATTTATTGGATGTTAATCCTGAAAATATGGTGGTTATCAGTCCTGATACTGGTGCTATGGATAGAGCACTATATTACTCAAGCAATCTTGGTGTAGACACAGGTTTATTCTATAAGAGAAGAGATCATACCAAAATTGTTGATGGTAAAAATCCTATTGTTCAACATGACTACTTAGGTAGAGATGTTAAAGGATGTAATGTTCTAATCGTAGACGATATGATTGCTTCAGGACAGTCTGTATTTGATATTTGTAGAGAATTAAAGTCTAGAGGTGCTAACAAAATATTTGTTGCGGTATCTTTTGCATTGTTTACAAGCGGCCCTGAAATGTTTGAAGAATATTATAAAAAAGGTTTATTAGAAAGAGTTTATGCAACTAACCTGACTTATGTACCTGAAGACATCTTGAATGCTGAGTGGTTCAGAACAGTTGAAATGTCAGGATTTACAGCTAATGTAATAGATACGTTAAATCATGATGCTTCTATATCTCCACTTTTAGATTCAACGTCTTTAATTAGAAAGTTATTAAATGATAAGTAAT
>JABXKX010000153.1 GCA_013619035.1 Peptostreptococcaceae bacterium | reverse complement strand
TGTTTACAAGTTTAATAGAAGACTTTATTATGTCTGATGCTGCTAATGCACAAACTTATATTAAATTTGCGATTGTACTAGTTGTATTTATCGCGATTATATTCTTTGTAATACTTATGCAATCATCAATTCGTAAAATTCCAATACAATATTCAAATAGACCAGCAGGTTCACACTTTAGCGGTTCGAATGATTCAAACATTCCGTTAAAAATTAACTCTGCAGGAGTTATTCCAGTTATCTTCGCTGTAACTATTCTTTCTATCCCTACAACAATCATGGGATTCAATGAAACGTTCTCAGCAACAGGTGTTGGACAATTCTTAATAGAGTTATTTACTTACACGAGACCTCTTGGATATACAGTTTATGTTGTTTTAATCTTCATCTTTGCCTTCTTCTACAGTTTTGTACAAATCAATCCTGAAAAAATGGCAGAAAATTTACAAAAACAAAACGCATATATTCCGGGTGTTCGCCCAGGATTTGAAACTGAAAACTATATTTCAAAAACATTATTTAGAATCACAATTATTGGGGCGACTTACTTAGTTTTAATCGCGTCATTACCAATCTTCATGACATTGATCTTTAGTCTTCCATCATCAGTGCAAATTGGTGGTACAAGCTTATTGATTGTTGTTGGTGTTGCTATTGAAACTACCAAACAAATTAAAACACAAACGCAAGAGCAAAATTACTCTGGATTTATTAAATAAGGGGCCTGTTTTGAAAATTCTTGTAATGGGACCTCCGGGTGCCGGAAAAGGTAGTCAATCAACGAAGATTGTAAAAAAATACAAAATGCCTAGTATCTCAACGGGTCAAATGTTTCGCGATGCGTATAACAATAATGACCCAATTGGGATTGAGGCTATGAAATTCATAAAAGACGGAAATCTTGTAAGCGATGAAATTACAAATGGTATCGTACGTCACAGATTAAGTGACAGCGATGTTGTTGATAGTTTCTTGCTTGATGGATATCCAAGAACAGTAGCGCAAGCTATTGCTTTAGATGAGGTATTGACAGAAATGGGTACAAAGCTTGATTCTGTTATTAATATCTTGTCGAGTCACGATGTTCTATTTGAACGTATGGAACAACGTAGAGTTTGTAAGAAGTGTGATGCAACGTATCACCTTAGATTTAAGAAGCCTATAGTTGATGGAGTTTGTGACCTTTGTGGTGGCGAATTACACCAAAGACTTGATGACACTCATGAATCGGTGAAGCGCCGTCTAGAAATCTATGAGACTAAAACGAAACCGTTATTAGACTATTATGATAAGAAAGGTATCTTATATAATGTTAATGGTATGCAAGATTTTGAACAAGTATACGAAGACATTATATTAGTATTGGATGATATCAAATGATAAGTAGAAAATCGAAACGAGAAATATTATTGATGATAGAAGCTGGCCGCATTGTCGGTTTGGCTCATCAAGAAGTAGCAAAACATATCAAACCAGGCATAACTACGTTAGAAATCGATCAGATAGTAGAAAAAGTAGTTAGGGACAATGACGCAATACCTTCATTCAAAGGTTATGGTGGTTTCCCAGGAAGTGCTTGTACTTCCGTCAATGAACAAGTTGTTCATGGTATTCCGAGTCATAAGGTTAAACTTCATGATGGAGATATCATTAGTGTTGACATTGGAGCACAATATAAAGGTTATCACGGAGATTCCGCTTGGACATATGCAGTTGGAAATATAAGTGATGAAAAAAAACAACTTATGGAAGTGACGAAACAATCACTTTTTGAAGGTTTAAAATACGCAAAAGCAGGAAATCATCTTTCAGATGTTTCACATGCGATACAAGTATACGCCGAAAGCTTTGGCTACGGTGTAGTAAGAGACTTTGTTGGTCATGGCTTGGGTAAACAACTTCATGAAGATCCACAAATTCCGAACTACGGATTACCTGGAAAAGGACCTGTCCTTAAAGCCGGTATGACAGTAGCGATAGAACCAATGATTAACATGGGTCGTAAAGAAGTAAAAGTATTAAAAGACAATTGGACGACAGTGACAATAGACAAAAAACCTAGTGCTCACTATGAACACTCAATTCTAATCACTGAAGATGGCTATGTCATCTTGACAACAGTCTAAAGGAGGAATCACTAGTGGCTAAAGAAGAAAAGTTAGAACTAGAAGGTAAAGTTGTAGAAGCGTTACCTAATACCCAATTCTTAGTTGAATTGGAAAATGGGCATCGTGTACTTGCTCACGTTTCTGGTAAAATCCGCATGTATTACATCCGCATCTTACCAGGTGACAAAGTGAAAGTGGAGTTATCGCCATATGATTTAACACGTGGGCGTATCACATACCGTTATAAATAGAGAATAAATCTCCCAAGGAGGAATTTTAAAATGAAAGTAAGACCAAGTGTAAAAAAGATTTGTGACAAATGCAAAGTTATCAAACGTAACGGAAAAGTTATGGTAATTTGTGAAAATCCAAGACACAAACAAAGACAAGGTTAGGAGGCACTTATGGCACGTATATCAGGTGTAGATATCCCTAGAGACAAAAGAGTTGTTATTTCATTAACTTATGTTTTCGGGATTGGAAAAACTACCGCAAAAAAAGTATTAGCAGCAGCAGAAGTTTCTGAAGACACAAGAGTTAAAGATTTAACTGAAGATGAATTAGGACGTATCAGAACTGAAGTAACTGCAATTAAAACTGAAGGTGACTTAAGAAGAGAAGTCGCTTTAAATATTAAACGTTTACAAGAAATTGGAAGTTATAGAGGAATGCGTCATCGTAAAAATTTACCAACTCGTGGACAAAATACGCGTAATAACGCACGTACACGTAAAGGACCACGTAGAACTATAGCTAACAAGAAAAAATAATTAGGAGGATATCATAATGGCACGTAAACAAAACAAGAAACGTCGTGTGAAGAAAAATATTCCTTCGGGAGTAGCACACATTCATTCTACTTTTAATAACACAATAATTACAATTACAGATCCTACTGGTAACGCAATTGCTTGGAGCAGTGCGGGAGCATTAGGTTATAAAGGTAGTCGTAAATCAACACCATTCGCTGCACAATTAGCTGGGGAAGCCTGTGCTAAAGCTGCAATGGATCATGGTGTACTTAGAGTTGAAGTTTCAGTAAAAGGTCCTGGACCTGGACGTGAAGCTGCAATTCGTTCATTACAAACTGCAGGTTTAGAAATAACTGCAATTAAAGACGTTACACCAGTACCACACAATGGTTGTCGTCCACCAAAAAGACCACATAAATAGGATATAAGGGAGGTTTTAGATTTGAAAGATTTAAAATTCGAAAAACCAAATACAACAATCGAAACTTTAAATGAAGATAACACATACGGAAAATTCGTTATTTCACCTCTTGAAAGAGGTTATGGTATCACTTTGGGAAACAGTTTGAGAAGAATCTTATTATCGAGCTTACCCGGTGCTGCTATTATAAATTGCGAAATTGACGGTGTACAACACGAATTTAGTAGTATCGAAGGTGTTGTTGAAGACGTAACAAGTATTGTACTAAATTTAAAAAATGTCGTATTAGATATCGATAATGATGATCCAAATGTTGAAAAGCGTTTAGAAATTTATGTCGAAGGACCTCATGTAGTAACTGCAAAAGATATTATTTGTGATAACGAAGTTGAAATAATCAACGAAGATCAATACATAGCAACAGTTAATAGTGGTAAGTTTAGAATGATTCTAACTGCCCGTAGAGGAATTGGATATGTTAACGCAGATGCCAATAAAGTATACATTAACAACCGTTCAAGCATTGGAATTATTCCAATCGATAGTATTTATACGCCAGTTAATCGTGTTAATTATGCAGTAGCTCCCGCTTCAAGTGGTGATGCTGGTCACGATAAATTGACTATGGATCTTTGGACTAACGGAAGTGTTACTCCTCAAGAAGCTTTATCTGTAGCATCAAAAATGATGATTGAACATTTACAAGTAATTGTTGAATTAAGCGAAAAAGTAAAAGAAGAAGAATTTATGATTGAGAGAGAGGACGAACAAAACTCTCAAATATTAGAAATGCAAATCGAAGATTTAGATTTATCAGTGAGAAGTTATAACTGTTTAAAACGTGCAGGAATCAATACTGTTGAAGAATTGACTCAAAAGTCTGAAGAGGACATGATGAAAGTACGTAATTTAGGTAAGAAATCACTTAAAGAGGTTAAACAAAAACTGGATGAACTTGGTCTTGGACTTGCTAGACACTAAAGGAGGTAATTTACATGGCTGGATATAGTAAATTAAACCGTAGAAGTGACCAAAGAAAAGCAATGTTACGTGATTTAGTTACTCACTTGATCATTCATGAAAGAATTGAAACAACTGAAACTAAAGCTAAAGAACTACAACGTTTAGCTGATAAAATGGTAACTTTAGGTAAAAAGAATACATTAGCATCTAGAAGACAAGCTGGGCAACTAGTACGTCAATTAGACGCAGGAAATAATCAAGATGCTCTACAAAAATTATTCAGTGTTATCGCACCACGTTTTACGGAACGTAATGGTGGATACACTAGAGTATTAAAACTTGGGCCAAGACGTGGAGATTCAACTCCTATGGCTATCATAGAATTCGTAGAATAATCTAATAA
>JABXKX010000213.1 GCA_013619035.1 Peptostreptococcaceae bacterium | reverse complement strand
CAGGATATATATAGCAACAACGAACTAAACAAATAAGTTTATGGATCAAGATTCCTTATAGAGTGGGAATAATGAAATTCATTTACAATAATTAAATACATAGACCATAATGTGGAGGAATACTCACATTATGGTTTATATTTATTCTTCAAATATCAATACTATGGACTAATCAACGAGGAATTTTGTTACTTGTTAATAGTCTTTTAATTATCCGATTGACTATGATCAATCAGTTTGTTATACTCAAGCGAATAGAATACAGACAGTTCGGAATCCATCCTGTCGTTAAATAAAACTAGGACATTTACTCTTAAAGGTGTTTGTCTTTTTGGAGTATTTTTTTATAGGGGGATTTTTTCGCCTTTTTTTGTTTTTTGGAAAGTATTGAGGATAATATGAAGAAGATTGGATTAACTACAACGGTACCTATAGAAGTATTAATAGCAGCAGGGTATGAGCCCTTTGATTTGAATAACTTATTTGTAACTTCAGAAAACCATTTGCATTATATTGATATTGCAGAGCAAGATGGTTTTCCCAAAAGCATGTGTGCTTGGATTAAGGGCATTTATGGTGCTTGTATAAAACATAATGTTAAAGAAATCATAGCAGTTATGGAAGGGGATTGCTCTAACACGAAAGTTCTTAATGATATTTTAAAATCTAAAGGAGTGATATTACATCCGTTTTCGTTTCCTCATTCACATTTAATTGAAGATGTTGACAGGGAAATGAAAAGATTTATGAAATACTTTGGTGTATCAGTTGAAGCCGTTGAAGAAATACGAAAACAGCTTAATCGGATTCGTGAGAAAGTAAAACGCATCGATGAGTATTCTTATACAAAAGATGTGGTATTAGGATTTGAAAATCACTTGTTACAGCTTTGTATGAGTGACCTAGATGGTAATGCTTCAAATTATGAAAAGTTAATAGATAATAAACTATTGGATATAGAGAGCCGTAGTCCAAGTCTTAAAAAATTAAGATTAGGGTATATTGGTGTACCTCCTATGACTGGAGATCTGTTTGATTTTGTAGAAACCCTTGATGCTAGATTTATATACTCAGAAGTGCAAAGAGAATTTTCATTTCCAAGATTTGAGATGGCAAATAATATGACAGAGCAGTACTATGATTACACTTATCCATATGATTTTGACTTTAGGGTAAAAGAGATACAAAGACAAGTTAAACTAAGAAACTTGGATGGTATTATCCATTACACTCAGGCATTTTGTCATAAAGCCGCAGAACATATTTTATTAAAAGATCAACTTAACATTCCGATTTTAAATATTGAAGGGGATAAATTGAATGTTTTGGATGCGAGGACTAAATTAAGGTTAGAAGCATTCTTAGACATGTTGAGTGATCTGAAAGTGGTGGCTAAATGAGAGTGTTGGGAATCGACTTAGGCAGTCGAGAAGTAAAAATTGTCCTACAAGAAAATCATGTGACAATTTTCAAGAAAAAAATAAGTACGATGGCTTTTTATAGAGATTTTTGTACATACGATGGAAAAATTATCGTTGATGTGAATAAAATTGGATGTGGTCCTTTTGATAGAGCAGTTTCTACAGGATATGGTAAAAACAACACTGATCTAAGCCAATTTGAGCCGATTAATGAAATTAAGGCCCATGCCTATGGATCGATTTTTCAGACTCAAATGGACGACTATGTTTTATTGGATATTGGTGGTCAGGATGTAAAAGCCATTAAAATTGAAAATAGATTAACTGTTGATATAGAACTAAATGACCGATGTGCGGCGTCTTGTGGTAGATATTTGGAAAACATGGCACAGGTACTAGAAGTTCATCTAGATGAGTTATCAACACATTTTAAAGCACCAGTTGAATTGAATTCAACTTGTGCAGTTTTTTCTGAGTCAGAGTTAATTGGAAGAATAGCGGAAGGTGCAACAACTGAAGTGTTGTGTGCTAGTGTTAATTATTCCTTATATAAGAGATTAAAACCACTTCTTAATAATTTTAAAAGTAAAAAATTAGTATTGTCAGGTGGTGTTGCAAAAAATGTAGCAATTCAATTCTATTTAAAATCGGATTATCAAGAAGTAATTTCTTTAGAGGATCCTCAGTTTAATGGTGCAATTGGATGCTGTTATTATGGCAGTAAGTTTAGTTAGGAGAAGAAATGTTTATTTTAAAAGCAGAAGGTGAATTTGATAGTGCTCATTTTCTAAGTGGTTATGATGGGAAATGCTCTAATATTCATGGACATAGATGGAAGGTAATTGTTGAAGTTCAATCAGAAACATTACAAGAAGAAGGTCCGCTTCAAGGCATGGTTGTTGATTTTGGTGATATCAAGAAAGACTTAAAGAAGATAATTGATGATTATGATCACACGTTTGTCTATCAAAAAGGCACAATGAGAGCCTTAACGTTAGAGTGTCTTATAGAAGATGGGTTTAAGTTAATCGAAGTAGATTTCAGACCGACAGCGGAATGTTTAGCATATCATTTCTATCAACTGATGAATGAAAATCCATATGATGTGAAGCGTGTGACGGTTTATGAAACACCCACTAATTGTGCTGTTTATGAAAGGTAGTGAATCATGAATTTTAAAGTAGTTGAGAAATTTATAAGTATTAATGGAGAAGGTCAACGATCTGGTGAGTTAGCTGTTTTTATACGATTAGCACACTGTAACCTGTCATGCTCCTACTGTGATACTCTTTGGGCAAATCAGAAAGATGTTTCATACACAGAAATGACTAAAGAAGACATCCTTGAATATATATTACAGACAGGCGTTAAAAACATCACTCTGACAGGCGGAGAACCGCTATTAGATTTAAATACAAAAGAATTGATAGAACTGATTACAAATAATGAAACTCTACATTTAGAAATTGAAACGAATGGAAGCGTGCCCTTAAAAGACTTTTTAATAGAAGGGCGTTCTAATTTATCTTTTACTGTAGACTATAAATCACCATCAAGTCTGATGGAGAAAGAAATGGACTTATCAAATTACGAGTTGTTAAGAATGAAAGATACAGTTAAATTTGTAGTTGGGGATTTGAATGATTTAATCAAAGCTCATGATGTTATTCGAACACATCAATTAGTGAGTAAATGTAAAGTAATTTTGAGTCCGATTTTTGGCAAAATAGAAATGGTTGATATTGTTGATTACATGAAAAAACATTTGTTGATTGATGTAAAACTTCAGATGCAGCTTCATAAGATTATTTGGGAACCTGACGTATTAGGAGTATAAGGAGAGTCGTATGCAAGAATTAGTAAATAAGAAAAGCGCAGTAGTTGTTTTTAGTGGTGGTCAAGATAGTACAACATGTTTATTTTGGGCAAAAAAAAGATATGATGAGGTAGTTGCTATTTCCTTTGATTATGGCCAAAAACATATTCAGGAATTAGAATGTGCAAAATCAATTTGTAAAAAATATGAAGTTGAACATCATATTTTAAATATGGACCTTCTAAATCAATTGGCGCCAAATTCACTAACACGAGTAGATATTGAAGTTGACAAAACACACGTAGGGGATACACCACCGAATTCTTTTGTTGATGGTAGAAATCTTTTGTTTTTGACCTTTGTTTCAATTTTTGCAAAGCAAAGAGAGATTAATCATATAATTACAGGTGTATCTCAAAGTGACTTTAGTGGTTATCCTGACTGTAGAGATGTATTCATAAAATCATTAAATGTGACATTGAATCTTTCAATGGACTATGAGTTTGTTATTCATACACCACTGATGTGGATAGACAAAATGGAAACCTGGAAACTTGCTGATGAATTACAGGTATTAGATATTATTAAAAATGAAACGCTTACTTGCTACAATGGCATAGTTGGCGATGGATGTGGCGATTGTCCAGCATGTGCTTTAAGGCAAAAAGGATATGAAGATTATCTTAAATTAAAATAAAGTAGTTTAAGTGGGTGTATATACTCAAGTGATTTAGAATTTTAGGTTAAGATGGTATTATGATATCAAGTATCCTCATACCACTTGAAGAAAAATAATCTTATTAAATAATATCTAAGCCACCAAGTACAATTGAGAGAAAATAAAACCCTACAGACCTTATTATAACAAGGTTTGTAGGGTTTTTTTATGTCTAGTGATACTAATAACAACTCTATTCTCTAAATGAAGCCAGATTTAAGTTGTGTAATAGAAATTTTGTTTATACATTATCCTGACCAGCATCAATTAGACTGCTTTTTTTATGAATAGACTTTTCCCATTCGTTTCTTAAGGAATAAGCTTTGTTATTTCCACCTGTTTCACTTCTTCCAGAAAGCATAACATAAAACAGTAGAAAACCACCTATAAATGATGTAAATACAGCGCAGAGGGCTGCAAAGAATCCCCAAAAGAATCCGCTGTTTTTTGAATATTTATATAGTAGAAAAAGTGTTGTGATAGATATGAACACTCCAAAGAAAGTAGCTAGTTCTTGACCAAGAAATAATTTTTCTCCATCTTTTATTAGCCTACGTATAGCCGTTTCTCTACTTACATTCTGTTCTTCCATAGCATTAACAATAATCTCATTAGTTTCATTAATTCTATGAATATTATACCCATGAGTAATACCGATTATTAAAGTTAATACTATATTAAAGATTATTATAGTT
>JABXKX010000408.1 GCA_013619035.1 Peptostreptococcaceae bacterium | reverse complement strand
TTATATTATTTCTTATTAAAATATGCATTGGCTTCGTCAATCAGCTCTTGCATCAACTCTTTAACAGTAGTCATTTTATTAAGTCTGTAACCATTACTACCGATAAAGACCAAACCGTTATCTACATCACCTTCGACTGAAGCAATAAGTGCTTCTGTTATACAATAAGGTGTTGTAGCAGGATTACATCCTTTTAAACATCGGTAACAGAATTTTATCTTCTGATTGGCTTTTTCCATAGATTTAACAAATTCATTTCTAATAGCTCTACCCGGTAAACCAACTGGGCTTACAATTATCGAAATGTCTTCTTCTTTGGCATCGATATAAGCTTGTTTGAAGTTTTCATGAGCGTCACATTCTTCTGTTACAACAAATCGTGTACCCATTTGAACTCCAGCAGCACCACTTTCAAGGCACTTTGCAATATCTTCACCTGTATATACGCCACCTGCAGCTATAACAGGAATTTTCTTGTTGAATTTTTCTTCGTAATCTTTAACAGCAGAAATGACTTCTTGAACAATATCTTTAATGCTTGGAAGGTTGCCTTTTAAATCTTCTACAGAAAATCCTAAATGGCCACCTGCTTTTGGTCCTTCAACAATAATAGCATCTGGTAAATAATCATATTTTTTAACCCAGAGCTTAGTGATTGTTGCTGCGGCTTTACCAGAAGATACAATAGGTGCTATTTTTGTATCAGTACCTTGTACAAATGATGGTAAATTCTTAGGTAAACCGGCACCTGATATGATAAGATCTACTTTTTCTTTTACAGCAAGTTTCACCATATCCGTATAATTTGTAACAGAAGCAAGGAAATTAACACCGATAATCCCTTCAGGGCTAAGTGATCTTGCTTTTTTAATTTCTTTTTCTAATCCTCTTAGATTGGCAGACTCATTGTCTGTTCTAAAATCTGGTTCTCTGTATCCAGGTTGTGCACCAGAAATAATTCCGATACCTCCAGCGTTAGCAACTGCAGATGCTAGACGTGATAATGAGACGCCAATGCCCATACCACCTTGTATGATCGGAAATTTAGCAATTTTATTACCTATTTTCAATTCAGATATATTCATAAATGACTCCTTTTTTAGTTTACCTTGAGTATATAGAAGTTAGGAGTAAAAGTCAATAACAGGTGTTAGTACTTGGTGCTAAAGCTGTAATTGTTTTTTTAAAAGGTCCATTTTATGTAAGATTCTCCCTATTGATTTTAGTAATTAGCTATGTTACACTTCAAGTGGAAGGTATCTTTTGAGCCTTACCCTTGTTAAATAACTTAAATCATACTGCTTTGAGCCGAAAGGACGGGGACAGTTCATACAAAACCAAGTAAGTCTACATATGTAGTCTTAGCTTCAATGTGTTTTTTTGACTGTATACGTGCCTAGGCATGTTTTTTTTAGTTGTATAAGAATTTATTTTTAGAGTATGTGATGAAATGATTGATATAACTTCATTACATAAGTTACGAATGAGGAAGTGTCGAAGACACATTTCTTTATATAAGAATATATTTTGGGCAACTTTGAAATAAAGGCTATGTTTTATCAAAAGTTATGAATTAGAAAGTATCGTGGATACATTTCTTGTTTGGAGGAACTTATGAAGATTTCATTTGTTGGTGCTGGGAAAGTTGGAACCGCTATTGGTAAGTATATAAGTCGTTATTATGATGTGACGAGTTACTATAGTAAAACTGATCAATCAGCTCAAGAAGCTGCAACTTATGTAGGCTGTGAATGGTCATCTGACTTGAAACAGATTATAGAGTCGTCTGATGTTGTATTCATTACAACTGGAGATAATGTGATTAAAGAAGTGGCAGATGCCATTTCAATGATAGATGTTTCTTTGGATTCTAAGTTGTTCATTCATATGAGTGGTGCACTAACTTCAGATGAATTGATTTCATTAAAAGACAAAGGTGCGAAGACCAGTTCTTTACATCCGCTTCAAACGTTTTCATCTATTGATAAAGCAGTAGAAGATTTAAACAATGCATATTTTTCAGTTGAGGGTGATGAGTCAGTTATTCCTTTAATAGAAGCATTAGGGAATTCCTATTTTGTTTTATCTAAAGGACAAAAAACGAAGTATCATTTATCAGCATGTATCTTTTCCAACTATCTAGTGACCTTGATGAATTTTGGCACTAAGATTTTAAATGATATTGGTATTGAAAGTGATGATGGTATGAAAGCCATGAAACCACTTATTGATGCTACTCTTTCTAATATATACATGAAAGGGACAGAACTATCATTAACAGGACCTATAAAGCGGGGAGATACGACAACACTAAAAAAACATATGTCTGAACTAGAAGGGTTAGATTTAGAAGTATATCAACTACTAGGCAAAATGACAACTGAAAGGTTGATCATGGACGACAATAAAAAAAGCATATTAGATGCGTTATGGAGAAGGCTATGAACAAAAAATTTACAGTAAAATCTTTTCAAAATGCTAAAAATAAAGGTGATAAAATATCAATGTTAACAGCATATGATTTTACAACAGCACAATTACTTGATACTGCTGGCGTTAATTCAATTCTTGTTGGTGATTCATTGGGTATGACCATGTTAGGATACGAAACTACTTTAGAAGTGACCATGGATGATATGATTCATCATACCAAAGCTGTTTCAAGAGGTGTTGAACAAGCACTAATTATTGGTGATATGCCATTCTTGTCATATCATATAAGCATAGAAGATACGATTAGAAATGCAGGAAGATTTATTAAAGAAGCAGGAGCTCATGCCGTTAAATTAGAAGGCGGTCTTGAAATGGTTGA
Organism: Peptostreptococcaceae bacterium; assembly: GCA_013619035.1. The sequence continues at coordinate 1,838 of JABXKX010000408.1, read as the reverse complement.
TAAAATCAAAGCTTTAGTTGCAGCTAAAATCCCTGTAGTCGGTCATTTGGGTTTAACACCACAATCTGTTAATATGTTTGGTGGTTTTAAGGTTCAAGGTAAAAGCGAAGCACAAGCACAACAGATCATTGATGAAGCTAGAGCTTTAGAAGAAGCAGGTGTGTTTGCGATTGTATTGGAATGTGTGCCAAGCGCATTGGCTAAAATAATTACAGAAAAAATCGGTGTACCAACCATTGGAATTGGAGCTGGTAAAGACTGTGATGGACAAGTACTTGTTATTCAAGATGTACTTGGTATGTATCAAGGTTTACAACCTAAATTTGTAAAACGATATAAAGAAACGGGTCAAGATATTATAGAAGCAACAAAAGCTTATATAACTGATATAAATGAAGGATCGTTCCCGGCCAAAGAACATACATTTGGCATTAAAGATGAAATTTTAGAAAAATTGTATTAGGAGTTTGTGATGAAAATTATACATTCAGTAGAAGCGTTACGACAGGCAGTAAAAGCAGAAAAAAAAGCTGGTAAATCGGTTGGTTTTGTACCAACGATGGGGTTTTTACATGATGGTCATATGTCTCTTGTAAAAGCAGCTAAAAAAGACAATGAATTTGTTGTGGCGAGTATCTTTGTAAATCCAACGCAATTTGGAGAAAATGAAGATTTGGATGCTTATCCAAAAGATTTAGAAGGTGACCAAAACAAATTAGAACATGAAGGGGTGGATATTTTATTCTATCCAACAGCGGAAGAAATGTATCCACAGGGTTATTCAACTTATGTGACCGTAGAAGGTGCTATGACTGGTGTTCTATGTGGATCATCAAGGCCAGGACATTTTAGAGGTGTTGCTACGATTGTAACAAAACTCTTCAATATGGTAGCGCCAGATCGTGCGTATTTTGGTCAGAAAGATGCCCAACAGGTTTCTGTAATAGAAAGAATGGCAAAAGACTTAAATATGGATCTAGAGATTATTCCGTGTCCTATTCATAGGGAAGCAGATGGCTTAGCTATGAGTTCAAGAAACACTTATTTAAGTGAAAAAGAAAGAAAAGATGCCTTAGTATTATCACAATCTTTATTTGAAGCCAAAGAGACTATTTTAAGTGGCGAAAAAACAGCAAGTAAAATAATTCAAGGAATCATTGACAAAATAAGCACAGTAGACTATGCTATTATCGATTATGTAGAAATCGTAGATGCATTAACACTTAATAAAATAGATAAACTAAAAGGTGATATCTTAATCGCAATTGCAGTTAAGGTCGGCAAACCAAGATTGATAGACAACTTAAGGTTGGAGGTATAATATGTTACTCAATATGTTTAAAGGAAAAATTCATAGAGCCATTGTAACGGAAGCTAATCTAAACTATGTAGGCAGTGTTACGATTGACTCAAAATTATTAGAAGCTTCTGGTATTTTGCCAGGGGAAAGAGTTCAAATTGTTAACAACAACAATGGTGCAAGGTTAGAAACTTATACAATTGAAGGTGCACCTGATTCAGGCGTGATTTGTTTAAACGGAGCAGCAGCTAGATTGGTTCAACCAGGTGATAGTGTTATTATTATTGCATATGCTTGGTTAGATCAAGAAGAAGCAAAAACATTTGAACCAAAAGTTGTATTTGTAGATGAGAATAATAAAATAGTAGAAACAGCCAATAAAGAAATTCATGGTGATATTAAATAGAAGGTAACTTCTATTTTTTTTGTTTAGTAATAAGTGCGAGAGATGAGTGGATTTTAACCATTCAATTCTTTGGGGTTGTCACCATAATAGTTAGATTATTTAATATACGTCAATTGGAAAAAAGTTCTGAAA
>JABXKX010000585.1 GCA_013619035.1 Peptostreptococcaceae bacterium | reverse complement strand
TTACAGACGGTTATACAATATATACTAGACTTAGGCGCAGGTGTTTTTTTACCCATGATTATGATCATCCTAGGTTTGATTTTTAGAATGCCAATTAAGAAAACGATTTCTTCGGCATTAACACTTGGTGTTGCATTTATTGGTATGGGCATTGTAATAGGTTTTATGTTTGATGCTATTTCACCAGCTGCAGCAGCGCTTGTAGAAAATACAGGTAGAGAATTAACGACAGTTGACTTAGGGTGGACGCCAATTGCAGCAATATCATGGGCTTGGCCATATGCATTTTTAATGTTTCCGCTTCAAATCGTAATAAACCTAGTTATGTTGGCACTTGGAAAAACCAAAACACTAAATGTTGACATGTGGAACGTATGGAATAAAGTGATCTGTGGTGTCTTAATGATGGGTATAACAGGGAATTTAGTATTTGCATTTGTTGTTTGTGGATTAATGGTAGTTTTAGAACTTAAGAATGCTGATATTACACAAAAACAAATACAAGAGATTACAAATATTCCTGGTGTTTCTTTACCGCATGCAATGGGGCTTACAGCAGTAATAATTGCACCAATTAATAGGTTGTTAGATTTTATCCCTGGTATAAACAAAATTACAATGGATTCAGCAACTATCAAGAAAAAATTAGGAATATTTGGTGAGAATCATGTGTTAGGTTTTATTGTTGGTGTTGCTATAGCAATAGGTGCTGGATATGATTTAAAAGGCTGCTTAACACTGGGTATGAGTGCTGGTACGGGTTTGTTATTATTCCCTATGGTAGCTAAATTATTTATGCAAGCATTAGCACCAATCTCAGATGCTGCAGGTGAATTTATGAAACAAAGATTTCCTGGAAAAGAGATTTACATTGGATTAGACTGGCCTTTCCTTGCTGGAAGTCCTGAGATTTGGGTAACGATGATCATATTAGTACCATTTACTTTATTAATCGCATTAATCTTACCTGGTAATTCTACGTTACCATTTGGTGGTATATTAGCAGTATGTTATGCACCGGTTGCATTATATGTTTGTGGTGGTAATATCATTAGAATGATTTTAACTGGTATATTAACTATGCCATTGTATTTATGGGTAGGTAGTTACTTTGCACCAGCTATCACTGATTTAGCAACAAATGTTGGAACAATTGAAATTCCAGCTGATCAGTTAATTACTTGGAATGGTATCTTTGCTCCTGAATTTTTCTATGTAATGGCACAAATTGGTTTAGCGATTAAAGGGAATTTTGGTATCGCGACTATAGCAATTCCAGCATTCGCTGTTCTACTGGTTTGGTATTATAAACACATGACTAGAAGAGAAAACGAAGCGATGGTTAGAATGGGGATGACAACCGATCGAGCTGCATAGTAAATAATATAACGACTTCTGAGAATAATCTCAGGGTCGTTATTTTTTAGGATAATAGTATGATAAAGTATTGAAATCAATTGATTATCCTGATCAGGAATAAGCTGATAGGGCAAATTTGTAACAGTAATTCATAGTTTCGTGTATGTAATATAATTAAGCACACAGGAATTTGTATTTGTCGATTTATTAACAATTATTCAAAAAACAAAACAGCGACTTTCAAGAAAACTCCGTAAGTAGCTATTTATGTGGTGCCTAAAGCGGGACTTGAACCCGCATGCCCCAAAGGGGTCTGGATTTTGAGTTTAGAGCTGATGTTTAATAAAAAAATCCCACTGAAAAATTATCAGCGGGATCAATATATTTATTTAGACGTTAAATCTAATCTTCGGTTTAAATGGAGTTGATACAGTGTCCTTGAGTTGCTAAATAGCCTAGTGCTTGTCTACTTGAGTTCACTGGTGTTGATAGAGTTGATTGGGCTACTACACCATTTGTTACACCCACCCTATAAATATCAATAATGGGTGTAGCCAGATATTAAGGAAAGGCCTTCGGCAGTTGGAAAGTCAGCTGTGGTTGGTCTTTTGTATTTGTATGAATACTTTCGCCAATTAATGGAATAGTTCAGTACTAAGTAGTATAATTGTGATAGCGGCTAAAATGACGTGTATAACGCTAAATGAGAGTTTAGAAATATAGAAAATAAGGGGCGGATATGATGAAACTTAATCTACAACAATTAGAAACAAAGCTGTGGGATTGTGCCAATGTTCTAAGAGGTACACTTAGCTCAGCTCAATATATGGACTATATCTTTGGAATGATGTTCTTAAAGCGTATGAATGATCAATTTGATCTTGAAAGAAAGAGAATCAGTGAAGAGAAAGAGGATCTCCCAGAGGCATTTATTAATGAGATATTGGAAGATGCTACTTCATATGAAACATTCTTTGTACCAAAACAAGCACGTTGGGAAAAGCTTAAGAACTTAAACCTAAATATTGGTCCAGAACTTGATAAAGCATTTCACGCTGTAGAAGATGAACCTAAGAACTCAGAGTTAGTTGGTGTGCTTACTACAGCTAATTACAATGATAAAGAAAGAGTACCTGATGCAAAGCTTAATCAACTACTACAGATATTTGATGGAATGAACCTATCAAATGAAGGTCTTGAGAAACCTGATATCCTTGGTGATGCTTATATGTATTTACTAAAGATGTTTGCTGATGATGGTGGTAAGAAGGGTGGAGAATTCTATACCCCAGAAGGTGTTAAGGATGTTCTAGTTAGAGTGTTGCAGCCAGAAGAAACAGATTCAATATATGATCCAACTGTTGGTTCAGGTGGCTTCTTAATCAAGGCCATTGATTATGTAAAAGAGCAAGGTGGTAATAGTAAGAATGTTCAAGTTTATGGTCAAGAGATTAACTTGTCTACATGGGCAATATGTAAACTTAATATGTTACTTCATGATGCAAGAGGATCAATCATTTATAAGGGTGATGTCATCCGTGACCCAAAGAATCTTGAAGGCGCAACGCTAAAGACATTTGATAAGGTTATTGCTAATCCACCATTTTCACTTAAGAACTGGGGGATAGAAGAAGCTCAGAATAATTCATATCACCGTTTTAGTTATGGTGTGCCACCTAAGTCTTATGGTGATTTGGCTTTTGTTGAACATATGATTGCATCACTTAATAGTAAAGGTAAACTTGCAACTGTTGTACCTCACGGTCTTTTATTCCGTGGTGGTGCAGAAGGTAAGATCCGTCAGGCGATACTTGAAGATGATCTGTTTGAAGCAATCATTGGATTACCACAGAACTTATTCTATGGTACTGGTATTCCTGCTGCTGTATTGGTGTTTAATAGGAATAAATCAACAGAGAAGAAGGATAAAGTCCTTTTCATTGATGCGAGTAATAACTTTGTTAAAGATGGTAATATGAATAAGTTAAGAACAGAAGATGTTGATGTAATTGTAGATACATATAATGATTTTGAGACTGTAGCTAAGTATGCTGAGTCTGTTACGTTAGATGAAATAAGAGAGAATGATTACAACCTTAATATCAGCCGTTATGTAGATACTACAGAGCCTGAACAGGAAGTAGATATTAATGCAGTTGCTGGACGTATTCAAGAGCGTGAAAGTAGACTTAAAACTTCTAGAAATCAAATCAACGAGTTCATGAGTGAGCTTGGGTTTGAGAATATATAGGGGGCTAATATGGAAAACGAGTATATCAAGACAGAGTTTGGTCCTTTACCATTTAATTGGCGTATTCTTAAACTAAGCGAAATGATTGAGAAGAATATAATCACAGGTCACCTAGATGGTAATCACGGACAACTATATCCTAAACGTGAGGAGTTTGTTAGTGAAGGTGTCCCGTATATAAGTGCAAACTGTATCAGAAACGGTAGAATAGATTTTGAACTTAGTAAATATCTCACTAAGAAGAGAGCTGATAAGTTTAGGAAAGGTGTCGCGATAGACAGGGATGTATTGTTTGCACATAATGCTACTGTTGGCCCTGTTGCACATCTTAGAACTGTTGAAGAATGTATAATACTTGGAACGTCGTTAACATACTATAGATGTAATTTTGAAGAGTTGGTTCCAGAATACTTAATGTATTATATGGCATCTCAGATGTTTAGACATCAATACGAAAGGATTATGGGGCAATCAACAAGGAATCAAGTTCCGATTACGACCCAAAAAATGTTTAAGCATATTATCCCACCACTCCCAGAACAAAAGAAAATCGCCAAGATCCTATCAACTGTTGATGGGCATATTGTCGATGTTGAAGATATGATTGATGATCTTAAAGAACTGAAAAAAGGACTGATGCAGAAGTTATTGACTGAAGGGATTGGGCATACTGAATTTAAGAATAGTACAGTTGGTCGGGTTCCGGCAGGGTGGAAAATAGTGAAGAGTAGAGAAATTATTAAGTATCAATCTGGTAACTCCTTTAAAAGTAAAGATAGTACTACAAGTGGTGTAAAGTGGTTTAAAATCGCAAATGTAGGAATTGAGCAATCAAAATGGTCTGAAATATCATATCTTCCAGATGATTACCTTGAAACATATAAGAAATATCGTTTATACGAAGGTGATCTAATAATGGCTTTAACCCGACCAATATTGAGAAATAAACTGAAAGTATGCAAATTATCCTCAAATGATGTTCCTGCACTACTAAACCAAAGAGTAGCTAAACTTGAAGCTGTTATATCTGATATTCATTTAGAC
>JABXKX010000522.1 GCA_013619035.1 Peptostreptococcaceae bacterium | reverse complement strand
ATATAACTCGAAATGATATGAAATTCTAAATATATAAGGAGGAATCATATGAAAAAGAACGTTTTAGGTACTTGTCCAGTATGTTCATCAAGACTTGAAGTTACGGAACTACATTGTAATGATTGTGATACAACTATTAGAGGGTCATTTAAATTAGATAAATTTAGTTACTTATCTAAAGAGCAAAAGTATTTTATTGAAGTATTTTTAAAGAACAGAGGAAACATCAAAGAAATAGAAAAAGACCTGGGTATCTCATATCCTACTGTTAAAAAGAATCTAGAGAATGTAATCAATGCTCTTGGTTATGGTGAAATAGCGGAGAATGAGAATTTAAATAAAGAAGCAATATTGGAGAAGTTATCAAATGGTGAAATCTCATCTGAAGAAGCAATGAAGATGATAAAGAGATTATAGGAGGATATTATGTCGAATGAAAAAATGAAGATTCTAGAGATGATAGAATCAAAGATTATTTCTGCAGAAGAAGGATTAAAACTTCTGAATGCGTTGGATCAACTTGAGAATAGTAATGTTATTTCGAAAGACACCTTAAGAGATGTTAGTGAACAAATCAGTGATTCATTAGAAGAAGCTCATAATGAAAGAGATGAAGCACTTGAGGAAATGGCTGAAGAATTAGAAGAAATGGCCGAAGGAATTGAAGAAGAAGTTGATGATATTGTTGAAGAAATTGAAGAATCTTACGAAGAGTTATTAAATGAAAAAATGGATCCTGATGCTGAAGAGGCATTAAGAGCAAAAGTTGATGAAATGAAAAAGAAGGCAGAAGTTCTTAAAGATAAAGTTAAAATAGATATTGATCTAAATGGCAAAACATTTAAAAAAGAGTATTATAAACAAGACTTCAAAAATCTATTTGGAGACTCGTTCAAGAAAGAATTTTCTAATCTGAAAAGAAGTTTTAAAGGTGATATGAAGTCATTTAATAAAGATGCTAAAAGATTTGGTGAGGAGATGTCCAAATTAGGCAGAGAAACAGCAAACATCACTAAGGATATTGTTGATGATGTAATGAAAACGGTTAATGATATAGATTTTGATTCTTATGGCAAAGAGTTCAAGAAAGATGAATTTACTATGGGTCAAGACAGTGAGGTTAGAAACTATAATCTTGCACAAGAGTTTTCAATTGATTGTGATGGGAAAAAAGATATAGCAATTAATGTGATTTCAACAGATGTGACATTGATTACTGAAGAGAGAGAAGATATTCTTGTGAATTACATTAATTATTCTTCGTATGATGAAGATATGTACAAAGTCATGGTTGAGGAAGACTCAAAAAAGGTTAGAATTACTGAAAAAAGTACTGTGAAAAAGGGATTTACCTTCAATATTGGTGATAGTGGCAGAGAGTTGTTGATAAGATTACCACGAAAGTATAAGGAAAGCTTAAGTGTTAAAACGGTTTCTGGTGATTTAGATATGAACTATCTAGATAGTGATTTCTTCAGATTTAGTTCTGTATCTGGTGATATAAAGGCTGATATCATATATTCGGTAAACAGTTTGATTAAGACAACATCAGGTGATTGTGATATTGACTTATTTAGAGGCAATATGATGTTTACAAGTGTATCCGGAGATATTCAAACTAAGTATGAGAGCTTAGATGGTGATTTTACAATGAAGAGCATTTCAGGGGATGCAGAACTTGATTTACCTAAGAATTCTGAATTTGAAGTTATCGTTAAGTCGGTTTCCGGTGATGTGGAATGTGAATTTCCATTAACTTATATCGGTACACAAAAAAGAGGACGTTTAAGAGGACAAGTTGGTAGTGATGCTCATTCTATAGTGGCAACAACAACTTCTGGAGACCTAAATATATCAAGATATTAGACAGTGCTTGCACTGTCTTTCCTTTTGTTTGACTCAAATAATAACGGGTAAGAGTACGACGAAAGGAGATGAATTCATGAAGAAATGGTTAATAATAGTTTATTGTTTATTGCTTATTGGGTGTGGTAGCAAAAATGAAGAGTTAGAGAATGCAGGCATAACAAAAGTCGATGTGGATAAAGATCAAACCGAAATCACGACAGATGATGGTACAGAAATGACAGTAACAAATGATATAGAAGAGAGTATCGATATTCCAGACAGCTTTCCAGAACATATCATACCAATCTTTAAAGACTCACACATTATTGGTGCTTCAGAAAATGCTGATGGATCGATTATAATAGTTGGTATGATAAAAGATGAAATGAAAGATTTTGTTGATTTTTATAAAGAAGCACTTGAAGGTGCAGAAGTGACTTTAGAACAAAATGCAGAAAGCACTTATATGACCATGGGTAATTTAGGTGGGATAACTTACACGATTACAATCGCAGAAGAGATGGAAGAAGATTTTAAGTATGCGTTTAGTATTATTGTGATGGAAGAGTTAGAAGACATGACAGAAGAGACAACAGAAACTGAAAGTTCTGAGGTGGAAAAAGCACCTGCTGAATTTGTTATACCTGAAGTGGTTTCTTGGCCTGATGATTACCCAGAGGGAAGTGTTCCCGTTTATTCAGCAGCTTACACAGAAGCGAAAGCTGTCATGAAACAAGGCAATGATACAATGGTAGCATTGATGACAGAAGATGAATTAGATAAAGTTGCTGACTATTATGAAGAGTTATTGATGGATGCACCGGATTATTCTACTATGAATCTTCAAGGTACCTTGATGTTTTCTGGGACGATAGATGATGTTATGATTACGGTTATGTTATTAGAAAATGATGGCTCATTAGGTGAAGATCTGAGATATAAGACACTCATTCAAATCGTATATTAAATAAAGATTAGAAGATTATTAGAAACTATTCTCTACCATTGTATGGAAAATTGTCGTGTGTTACGATGTAGAAGAAATGGGAGGTAGAGATGAAAAAATTATTTGTTTTAGGTTTGGTGACATGGGTTTTCTTAACCGGTTGTAGTGTTAATTTTATGAATGGTAGGATTGATTCCAAATATCAAGTCAGCACATATGAAGAATTTGAAGAGGTAAAAAAAGATTTAGATAGCGGTTATTTTGCCGTTGAACGTATTGAAAACATGTCTTTGAAAGATGTAGATGCGATACAAGTTTCTACAATATTTGAAGATATTGAAGTGATATATGAAGATAGAAAAGATGTAGAAATTCAATATTTTGGATTTTTCTCGGATAAATTATCTTCAGAAAAACCGGATTATAATATATCAACTTCTGGTGACTTTGTATTTGAAGTAGAATGGAAAAATTTAATTGGATCTAATTATGGTATGATGAGAATCTTTGTACCTGAAAAGTACGAAGAAGATTTTACAATTAAATCTATTTCAGGAAATATTGAAGGTCGAGAAGTGCTGGCTAAAGACACAATCATTAAATCAACTTCAGGAAAGATTGTTATTGATCTTTTAAGAGTTGAAGAACTGGATATTAGCTCAATATCGGGTAGTATAAACATTGAAGATTTAAAAGGAAATGATGTGACGCTCAGGACAACTTCTGGAAAGATATCAGTCAGAAAAGTAGAGAGTGATGAATTAAAAATGAATTCTATTTCTGGTAAATTAGAAATGGAAGAAATAAAAGCAGATGACGTCTTTTTAGATACAACATCTGGTAGTATTATAGTATCAAATGCTGAAAATGATGCGATGGATATTAGTACTTTATCGGGTAGAATCGAGTACACTTTAGAAGAGCAGAAGGGCGATATTCAATTGAATTCAACATCTGGAGATGTTGATTTAAAAATTAATAAGAACCCAAATGGAAAACTTGATTTAAGAAGTACTTCTGGAGATGTCAATTGTACTTACGAAGTCAGTGATGTGTCTGTTAAGAAAGACAATAAACTGAAAGGTACTGTTGGTAATGGGAAATATGATATTGAAATAAAAACAATATCAGGAGATATTAATGTAAACTAAGACACAGGTCATATCAATGATATGACCTGTTTTTATATGTTATTAAAGTGGTAACCAGCACCCCGAATTGTTACAAGTGACCATACTGTCTTCAGGTGCATCCATAATTGCTTCAAAAGGGATGATAATACCTTTCCTTCCTATCGAATGTAATCTCAATGGTGGCGGTAAAATTAGGTTTTAAGCCACTATCTTCATTGGCTATTTCGATTGTAAAGGACACAATGGAACTCACTTTTAATAATTTATTAACAAACGATGAAAAAAAGAGATAGCGTATGTACACAAGTCAATTTTAAATGACCTATACACATAGCTACCTCGCTAAGTTTCTTTTATTAAAGGAATGACAATTTCGATAAAAACACCATCTTGTGTATCTTTATGAAATTTTATATTACCATGGAGTCTTGCAATAATTTCATTGACTTGGCTAAGACCCAATCCAAAGTGGTTATCGGTTTTACTGCTATAAAAATGTTTGAAGATAAGATTAGCATCTTTTTCTGGAATGCCAATCCCATTATCAGAGTAATTGATAATCAACTCTTTTTTTGTTTTTGAGACATCAATACGAATTTCTTTATGCTCTAAATTTTCAAATCCGTGCTCAATTGAATTTCTGATTAAGTGATTGAATATCTTATAATAATCCTTGGTTTTACCAAGGATAAAAATGTTGTCAGCACCAGACAATAAAATTCTATTG
>JABXKX010000224.1 GCA_013619035.1 Peptostreptococcaceae bacterium | reverse complement strand
TCAGTATTCCTCCAGAAAGTTATGAGTAACAAATGAGGGAAAAAAACTGAAGAATAGTCAATAACCCTCGGTAAGAGGAAAAAAAGAATTTTAAATGTCTCTGTGTTTTTGGTTTTTTTTTTTTTTTTTTGTTAAGAAAGTCTAAAAGATTCATTTCTTAACAATTGTAAAATAATCACTTCTAATAGGTATACAAGAGATTATTGAAAGAGTTCCCATTCAAATATTATTAAGCAAAGTATATGAGGAAGGTTATTTTGATATCCTTAGCTATCCCAAAGAGATGATTTTAAATCAAGATTTAGCTTTATGCTAAGTCCGGGGCTTTATGGGGATCTATTATTCTGATGAGATACTAGAACGTCAGTTAGAAGGGATTAGTAAAGCGAGTTATCTAAAAGATAGAAAATCATTATTAACAGATATGATTGTTCATTTACCACAAGTTTGTTTAGCATCTCAAAATCAATTGTCCAGTATAAATAACAGAGTAAAACATTTATCGTTAACAACTTATGACGATTAATATAAACCGATTAAAATTATAGAGATTGAGCAGTAATAAAAGAGGTCGAAAGTAACAACGGGCTCGTTTGTTTCTATTTTGTAATAATTCAGACATAGTTATTAAGAAAAAGACGTTTTTTAGATACATAGAAGACACATCTTTTTTAACAATTGTTAAATCCTTTGTGCGAAATAGTAACAATATTCTGATAATTCAGTCATTCCAATGATTACACGATAGAAAAGTGATTTTTCAATGGTTTGACCTTGTTTGTATTACCTTCTAAACTGTAAGTGTACATGTACGAGTATACAAACAAACGCATAGGATATTAATTGAAAAGGAGATGGTAGTTTGAAAAAATCATTAATATTGTTATTGGTTATGGGATTGATTGTGATGACGGTATTAGTAGGCTGTGGGGATACGTCTAATAATACAAACAATGTTGTTACAAATAACCAAGTGGCTGGAGAGAATGAGCCCGCTAATACAGACAATCAAGAAACAGAAGTAAATGAAGAGAACAATGATCAAGCTGAGCTTGAAACTATGGCTGAAACAAACCCAGCGATTAGAAAAGGTAATGTATTATCTTATGGTGTAGTTTCATTAGATGGTAAGTTTAACCCTATCTTTTCAGATTCAAAAGACGATGGTGATGTTAACGATCTTATATTCAACGGTTTAACAAAAGTTAATAAAAATGGTGAATTTGTACCAGATTTAGCAACTTGGACTGTGTCTGAAGATAAATTGACATACACATTTGAGATCTCTGAAGGTGTAAAATACCATAATGGTGATGACCTTAAAGCAGACGATGTAAGATTCACATACTACACGATTGCGGATCCAGAATATGCCGGAGCAAGAGGTTCAGCAGTTGCTGATATTGTTGGTGTAAAAGCATATCAAACTGGTGAAACAGATACAATCGAAGGTATTAAAGTAATCGATGATTACACAATTTCTTTTACTATGGAAGAAAAGAATGTAAAGAAAATATCTGATTTTGCTTATGGTATTTTGAATCCGACGTACTATGCTTATGAAACAATGGAAGAATTACAGCTTCTAAATAGTGTGCCAATGGGTACTGGTCCAATGCAGTTTAAAACTTATGAAGTAGGACAATACGCAGAATTAACTTCATTTGATGATTACTTTGAAGGTAGAGCTTACATTGATGGTGTTATTGTTAAAATTGTTCCTGATGCAACTGCAGCAGCTGCCATTAACTCTGGTGATGTTGATGTAATGGAAGTAACCTCTAATCTAGAAAACTATGATACTATGACAGAATCCGGTATTGCAGAAGTTCAAGAATACTTAGGTAACTCTTATAGATATATTGGATTTAACTTAAGACTTGATAAATTTTCTGATAAGAGAGTAAGACAAGCGTTATGGTATGGACTTAACTTAAAAGACTTTATCGATGCTCAATGGGAAGGGTTTGCAGCACCATGTTTAGGACCTATTTCACCAGTATCATGGGCATTTCCTGATACATCAGCATTAACGAGTTATGAATTTGATCCTGCTAAAGCAGCTTCACTTTTAGAAGAAGCTGGATGGGCAGATACTGATGGTGATGGTGTATTAGACAAAGATGGTGAGAAGTTCACAATTGTATGGACATCATATAACGATGTAGATTGGCCTTTAAACTTAATCTCAGTTGCAAAAGAAAATTGGGGTGCATTAGGTATTGAACTTGAAGGTTTACTAATGGAGTTTACAGCTGTTTCAGATTTAGTTTATGAAAAACAAGATTTTGAAATGTACAATATGGGTTGGTCTTTGGCAATTGATCCAGATCCAACTGCAATCTTCGGAGAAGACGCAGATGTACTTGGTGGATTTAATGCAATTGGTTTCCATCATGAAAGAGCAAATGAAATCTTTAGATTAGGTAAACAAGAATATGATCAAGCTAAAAGAGCAGAGTTATATCAAGAGTGGGCTCAAATCGCCAATGAAGAAGTACCTTACTTATTCGTATCAATAGGTACTAGAATCAATGGTGTGAATAACAGAGTTCATAATCTAGAAATGGATACTTATGATGATATTGCAAGTCAAATTTTAGATATTGAATTAGACTACTTGGATTAAATTCAAAGAGCCTAAAAATAAGCTATTAATAAACTTTTAAAGCACAACAATAGGGAGGGTAAAAAAATGTTAAAGAAAATATTTACGTTGATGGTGGTATTTGCATTAGTCTTCTCATTATTTGTAGGTTGTGGAGAAAATAATACGGCTAATAATTCTAATAATGAAGCTGAAAATAATTCAGCTTCAAATAATACTACTACTGATAACACAACAACAGATGATGATTCAACGGATGTTACTGAACCAGCTGGAGAAATGGTTTTAAACTGGAACCTTGGTGCGACAGTTGAAACTTTAGATCCAGGTTTAAATGCTGCTGTTAACTCAGGGCACGTCATTAACAACACTTTTGAGGGATTAATGAGAGAAGTTGATGGTAAACCAGTTTATGCTATGGCTGATAGTCATACAGTAAGCGATGATGGTCTAGTTTATAACTTCCACATTAGAGATGGCGTTAAATGGTCAGATGGAAAGCCTGTTACTGCATTCGATTTCGAATACACTTGGAACAGAAACACTGATCCTGCTACAGCTTCTGATTATTCTTGGATCTTTGCTGAGTTTAACTATGAATCATGTAAAGCAATTGACGAGTCTACTTTCGAAGTAACTTTATCTGCACCAGCGGATTACTTTGTCGGTTTAACAGGCTTTTCTACATTAATGCCTTTAAGACAAGATGCTGTTGAAGCTAAAGCTGATGGCGCTTGGGCTGCAGATCCTGCTACAGTTATCTGTAATGGACCTTATATCTTAACTGAGTATGTTCCTGGAGATAGAATCGTTCTTGAAAAGAATCCTATGTACTGGAAAGCTGAAGAAGTTAAGATTGACAAAATCGTAGCTAAAATGATTAACGAAGGTACTGCAGCTTTAGCTGAGTACGAATCAGGCGGATTTGATTTTAATACAACTATTCCACCTGCAGAAATACCAAGATTATTAGTAGAAGATCCTACTTTTAGAATTGAAGCAAGACCAGGTACTTATTACTTCAATTTAAATGCAAACAATGTACCAGAATTACAAGACGTTAGAGTAAGACAAGCTATGTCACTTGTTATTGATAGAATAGCAATTACTGATATGCTTAACTCAGGTAATATTCCTGCTATCAACTTTATTCCGCCAGGAATCAAAGATGCTAACGGTGAAGAATTTGCTGATAAAGCTTTAGAATATGGTGTTGATATCTATGATATGGAAGGCAACATTGCAAAAGCGAAACAATTGATGACAGACGCTGGTTTCCCTAATGGAGAAGGCTTCCCAACTCTTGAGTATGTAACAAACTCAACGGAAGGTCATTTACTGGTAGCACAACAAATGCAAGATGCATTCCAAACTCAACTAGGTATTAACATGGAAGTAGCTTCAATGGAATTTGGTGTTTTCCAAGAATTAAGAAAAACACATGAATTCCAATTGGCTAGAGGTGGATGGATTGGTGATTACGTTGACCCATTAACTTTTATTGGTTTGTATATTAGTGGTAATGCACTTAACTCACCAGAATGGTCTAATGAAGAATTTGATGCTTTAATTAAAAATTCTGCCACAGCAATGGGTCAAGTTAGATACGAGATGCTTGCTGATGCTGAAAAGATTTTAGTTGAAGACGCTTGGTTCATTCCAATTTACAATTATGTAGATAAAATTCACCAACAAGATTACTTTAAAGATGTTGAAAGAACAGTTCTTGGTAAATTCTACTTTGGTAGAGCTTATCTAGATCAATAAGGTGTTTCCTAAATAATATGATGCACTAAAAACCCCGTTATCGTGATGATGACGGGGTTTTTAGTATATTCCACAATTCAAAAACTTACTTGTTAAAGAGAGAGAGTAAGTTGAGTTGAGAGTTATTAAATTAAGTATATCAATGTCTTATCCAACGAGAAAATTATTTGTTTCAGGGAAAACGTATTCATATCATTTGATTGTTTAACAGTAAATAAAAAGATATTACAAAATCGAAACAAATATAATAGAATGTTAACAAAAGCTTGCAAAATGAAGGTGTAGAGGCT
>JABXKX010000140.1 GCA_013619035.1 Peptostreptococcaceae bacterium | reverse complement strand
GTATATAATATATTAACAAGACATTGTTAAAAAAAATACAAATTGGAGGTTATTATGTATTAAAAATTGTTTTCTGTTGGAAATATTAATATACTAAAGATCAAAAATCGTTTGGTTATGTCTGCTATGGGTACTGGTCTTGCTGAACTGGATGGTAGTCCATCTGAAGATATGATTGCTTTTTACGAGGCACGTGCACTTGGTGGAGCTGGTCTGATTATTCCGGAAATTACGCGTATTAATGATGTAAATGGTGCTGGACTAATGCGTCAGCTATCTGTTACAAAGGATAAGCATATTGAGCCATTATCTCGTTTAGCACAGGCAGTACAAAAACATGGTAGCAAGATATTCATACAGTTGCATCATCCAGGACGTCAGACTGTATCAGCATTAATTGGAGGTCAGCCAGTTGTAGCTCCTTCTGCAATTATGTGTAAATATTCACTACAAGAGACTCGTGCTTTGGAAAATGAGGAAATTAAGCAATTAGTTCAGCAATTTGTTGATGGTGCAGTTCGTGTTAAGAAGGCGGGTTGTGATGGTGTTGAACTTCATGCTGCCCACGGGTATCTTATTAATCAATTCTTGAGTCCTTATACAAATAAGCGGGAAGACGAATATGGTGGAAGCTTTGAAAATCGTATGCGTTTTATTTCAGAAATCATTCAAGGCATTCGCAAGGAGTGTGGTGATTTTCCAATCAGTGTTCGTCTTTCAGTAGATGAATTCCTAGATAAAACAGGTGTGAATGAGGATTATATACACATTGAGGATGGAGTTAAAATTGCTATGGTATTAGAACGTCTTGGAATCGACGTGATAAATGTAAGCTGTGGTACATATGAGACGGGCATTGTTTCTGTGGAACCAATATCTTTCCCACAGGGATGGCGACGTGATTTCATAAAGGCTGTAAAAGATAATGTACATATTCCAGTTATTGGAGTTAGTGTTATTAGAGAACCAGATGTAGCAGAACAATTTCTGACAGATGAAGTTGTTGATTTTGTTGGTCTTGGAAGACCTTGGCTTGCAGATGAAGAATGGGGTAAAAAAGTTTTAGAAGGACGTGAAGAAGAGCTTTGTAAGTGTATTTCATGTTTACGTTGTTTTGAAAGTCTTATGGAATATAATGGAGCAGGGATGCCGCTTGAATGTGCTGTTAATGCTAGAATGGCACGTGAGCGTAAATACGGCGAACTTGTAAAGGATACAGAGGGTCACAAAGTTGTTGTAGTTGGCGCTGGACCTGCAGGATTATCTGCTGCACGTACACTTGCCATGCGAGGAGTTCATGTAATATTATTAGAAAAACGCTCTGAAATGGGTGGGTTGATTGAGATTGCAAAGAAACCACCTCTTAAGGAACGTATGAATTGGCTTACTGAACATTATGAGTATGAATTGAACAGATTAGGTGTCGACGTACATCTAAATACTGAGGCAACTGTTGAATTACTTCAATCATATAATCCTGATGCTATAATACTTGCCACAGGAAGTAATCAAATTGTTCCTCGTAGTATACCTGGAATATTTGGTGAAAATGTATACAGTGTGGAGGATATTCTTTCGGGACAAGCTGGTCTTAAAAATAAGAAAATAGTGTTGATTGGTGCAGGGATGACAGGTATTGAAACTGCTGAATATCTTTGCGATGAAGGTAACAGTGTAAATATTGTAGATATGCAGGATAAGATTGCTCCTGAAGGAAATCCGACTAATGTTTTAGATGTGAAAAGTAGGTTAGATAATTATGATGTAGAGTATATGCTTGCTCATTCACTTAAGGAAATTGGACCAGATGGTATATTCTTAGTGGATATGAAAACTAAGCAGGAAATTATGGTTCCTGCAGATGCTGTTGTACTTTCCCTTGGTCTTAAGCCAAACAATGAACTTAGAGATGCTCTTAAGGAAAAATTTGAAAATGTTCATGACATTGGTGATGCAGTAAAAGTCGGTAGAATTGGTCCTGCGGTGCGTGGTGGATATGAGATTGGAAGGAAATTGTTTAGTAATGAGCCAGATCCACGTGGTTTTGTAGTTGATCAAAAGACTGTTGATAAACTTGCTGAGACCACTTTGATGGGAGACCAGGAAGGTTTGTACATTAGTTACCTGACTGATCCTGAAGCAATACGCAGAATACTTCCTCCAGGACTAGAGCCATTTGCGATGCCAGTTGTTACATTGTCGATTACTCATATTAAAAAACCTTCTTTTGCTGAGGATTATTACGAGACTATTCTTGGGTGTTATGCAATGCGCGGAGAAACTGTAGGAATGTATCTTATTGCATTAATGCTTGGAGGTCCAGGTTCTGAGATGGCAACGCAGCTTGGACGTGATACTTGTGGTCTACCTAAAAAGCTTGGGGCAGATTTCCGTATCCAAAGAAATGGAAATACTGTAACTGCTAGTGTTGCACGTAAAGGGGTGCAATTGATTGATGCAAAAATGGAGATTGGTGAATATAATAGTCCAATAGCTGATGCAATTTATCAATCCCCTAAGGCAGGTAAGACAATATATGGCAATGCGTTCTACTATATGTTTGATCGTAAGTGGGATGCTGATGGGAAGTCGCATTTTGTAAATGCTAGACTGTTAGAGAATCTTTGTGAATACAAATATAATTCATGGGAGCCAGGATTTACATCTTTGAAACTTAATTCAAGTATTGATGATCCTTGGGCGGAACTGCCAATAAACACTATAATTGGAGGTGCATACTCTAATAATGACCTGTATATGCGTACGATGACAGAGGTTGAGTATCCAGATGTAGATAGTGTGATACCTTATTTGATGTTCTCGCGTTATGACAGAACAGCGTTTATGGAGACAGGAAGAAACGATTAATTCAACACATTAGTTAATAAATGGATATCAAAGTTGGTATATTACGAGTTGACCACTTTGATATCCTTGATGATTATAATCTGATTAGCATGTTGCAGATATATATAATAAGGAGGATTTTATTATGAAATTTAAGTTGTCACCAGAAGAAGTACAGGAAATGCTTTCATGTTTTAAGCCTATTTTCCCAGATATAAACGGATTGGGTATAATAATCGAAACAACTCCTGAGTTTGCAAGGGAAGTACTTCCATATCCACTAGAGCCAACAGATGTTCCACTTGTTAACATATGTGTTCAAACAGGTACTGCTTATAATGGAATGACAGCATATTTAAGTTGTCGATATGGAGATATAGAAGGTAACTATGGCCTTGGATTTACTATGGATACAGATCTTGCATGTATTTATGGTCGTGAGCTATGGGGAGAACCTAAAAAATTGGCGATAACAAATATTATTCGTGAAGGCAATAAGCTGATAGGTACTGTAGAGCGTATGGGTGAAGAAATTGTAAGAATAGAAGCAAATATTATTCAAGCTGGAGATCCTACTATGCTAGCACAACAGGATGATTTCCATTTTAAATACACTTTAAAGGCTGATGCTACTGGTATTGATGATGCAAAGTTAGTTCATGTACATTTTGATAATATTGTACGTTCTCTGGATGTTTGTGAAATTATAGATTTGAGATTACCTAAAACTAAACATGATATTTATGGAAATATACCTGTGAAAAATATAATAGGTGGTTTCTTTGCAAAGTTTGATGCCCATGGAACTGGTAAATACATAGCTGATGTTGATGGTGAAAAACTTTTACCATATGCATTTGCGAAACATGATGATTACAGAATGATATTAAAGAAATAGTTGTAGATAAATTAATATAGATGATGTGGCGTTTAGTAATGGAAAATAAAATGATGAAAGCTTTAGTTTACCGTGGACAAAATCAGTATGCATTGGAAGATGTTCCGGTACCTAAAATTAGTGATCCACAGGATGCAATTGTAGAGTGACATTGTCAACAATCTGTACTAGTGATAATCATATTGTTGATGGTGAAGTTCCTCTAGCGGTACCGCCCAAAATTGTGGGTCATGAATTCAATGGAGAAATTGTTGAATTAGGTTCAGCAGTTGTGGTCCAGTTGAGCTAAGCACATGTATGTTGGTTAAGAAAGTTTTTGGTGCTAAAAAAATCATAGCAATGGACATTCTTCAGTATAGAGTAGATGTAGCGTTGAAAGAAGGAATTGCTGACTATGGCATTAATCCTGCTACTGATGATGTAGCACAGAAAATTATGGAGATAACAGGTGATCTTGGTTGTACTGCTGCCATAGAATGTGTTGGATCTTCAGATGCTTTTAATTTAGCGCTATCAGTAGTCGTACTTGGTGGACGAGTGTCTACAGTTGGAGTTTTTGCAGAGCCTGTTGAAGTACCAATGCAAGAATTGTGCTATAAAAACATCAAAGTTTCAGGTGGGATGCAGCTTTGTGACGGGTTAGCTGAAATGTTGGAATTAATCGCGAAGGGAACAATAGATACCAAATTTATGCAAACTCATCGAGCGCCGTTAAATGATATTTTAAAGGGGTATGATGAAAGGATTATACATATTTTACATATTGCTTTTCGTAAAATATGGTTGACTAACGGTTACGAAGGAAAGTGCAAATTTTGCACTTTCCTTTTAAGTCTTGTTTTATACTTAAGGAAAATTGTTTGTCTGCGACACCTTTACAACACATGTAGACTAACGGTCACTGCTATCACAATCAATAGGTGTGGTATAGTGTTGTAC
>JABXKX010000044.1 GCA_013619035.1 Peptostreptococcaceae bacterium | reverse complement strand
TGAATATATGAATAGTCTATTTAAAATCATTAGTAAATATCACATCTACATATTTACGAAATTTAATATTACTCAAAATAAAATAAACTCTTATATGGTCCAAGAGTTATTAAAAACTATTATGACTCAATCGAGTATGATTTTATGCTGACCTAGGAAAAGGGAAAAAGAATTCATCTAAAGTACGACACTAAATATTTACTCTCATGTTAACTTAGAAAGGTAGAAAAACGCTGTCAATAGATTGTCTTCTATAATCAATGGCAACAAAAAACACTCACTATGTGACTAGCGAGTGTTTTTTAATCGAGTTAATCTATAAGCCGGGTTTTGTCGTTGGATAATCATCTGTCTAGGCTTATCGTTACCGAATAAGCTCAAGCGACCTACCATTCCGGACGGGAAACGAGCAGCTTCCCTTCAATTCCTATTCTTGGTCTTGCACCAGGTGGGGTTTACATAGCCATATAGTCGCCTATATGCTGGTGAGCTCTTACCTCGCCGTTCCATCCTTACCTACAATAAAGTAGGCGGTCTATTTCTGTTGCACTTTCCTTGAAGTCGCCTTCACTGGTAGTTAGCCAGCACCCTGCTCTATGGAGCCCGGACTTTCCTCATGTTTCCATGCGATCATCTGAGTAACTCGAACTCTATCATACCTTATTTTATACTTTAAATCAACTGAAATGGATTAATATTAGTTTCTGATATCATAACTTTCAGATCATATGACTTTTCTTCAAAATTTTTATCCAATAGTTCTTTTAATCGTGTCATATAAATTGTTTCAGTTTCATAATGACCAGCATCAATTACAGCTAGTTTCAATTGTTTTGCTAAATGAGCTTCATGGTATTTTACATCACCTGTTATCAAAACATCCGCTTTTCTTTTGGCATCTCTAAAGTAATCAGAACCTGAACCTGTTACTATGGCAACTTTAGATACTTTCTTATCTGCATCGCCAACGAGTTTTACACTGTCAGACTTTAAAAGTGTTTTCAACTGATGACCCAGTTCTTTTAACGTTGTAGGTTCAGTTAAATATCCATAGACGCCAACACCTTGTTCATTTATTTTATTTTCTAGTTTGATGATATCATAAGCTGGTTCTTCATAAGGATGTGACTTTAACATGCCTTCTACGACAGCATGTAACACCTGTTTTTTAACAACCATCTCAACATTTACTTCATCTACTATTTCAAGTTCATTGGCTTTACCAATAAAAGGTGTTGCTTGATCATTCGGTTTAAATTGTCCTTTTCCAGATACATCAAAAGAACAAGAATCATAATCTCCTATTTGACCCGCCCCTAAACCAAACATCTTTTGTTTAACTTTTTCAATATGATCTTCAGGCACTTTAACACTGATCTTAAATAGGTTCTCAAATTCTGTTTTATTTAGATAACTGACTCTGTCAAGTCCAACCAGTTCCGATAAATAATGACATGTACCTACTGCTGAAATATCTAAATTGGTATGTGCTACAAATAAATTCATACGATTTTCAATCAACCTGATGACCATTTTAGAGATTGGATCATGTGTATTTACTTTTTTTAGTGGTTTAAAAATCAAAGGATGATGTGTAATAATCAAATCCACATTCTTTTCAATGGCTTCATCGATTACTTCTTCTGTGACTTCAAGTGCCAGTAGAATGTTCTCAACCATCTTTAAATCATCCCCAACCATAAGACCTACATTGTCCCATGATTCAGCTAAGTGATTAGGAGCAATTGACTCCATAATCTTCATTACTTTTCTAATGTTTGTATGCATGTTCTCACCTCATATAACTTAGTTAAAAAAGTTTCTGTCTGAATGAGTTTCTCATTCTTGCCTTTTCCATGCTTTTGTATTTGTTCTTTGATCATTTCATACTTTCGGATTTTCTTTTCAATAAAACCTTTATAATTTTCATCACAACTCATTTTTAAGCCAATCTCATAGGTTAGCGCTTCATCAACTGTCATATGACTCATAAATGATTCTAACTTATCTTCTTGTTGACCATGAGTGACCACCAATATTTCATAAAAACGATCTTGTTCATTGGCAATAACTTCTTTATCAATTCTAAAGTTATTTTCTATCAACCATTGTCTTAAAACATCTTGTCCTGTCATGGGTTGTAAAATAAATGTTTTAACCGAAGCAGCAACTGCTTTACTTTCAATAATAATATCTTTTATTAATTCACCACCCATACCAGCGATTACAGCTGTATGAATTTCATTTTCTTGATAGGGCGTTAAACCACCACCCAGTCTAACTTGTACATAGTCTTCAAACTTATAAGATGTTATTGTACTGATGCAGTTTTTAACAGGACCTTCATTGATATCAGAAGCAATACCTTTTTTTATGATGCCCTTTTCAACCAAATAAGTAATCAAATAACCATGGTCTGATCCGATATCACCGACCATCACATCTTTTTCTATTAAATCAGCAATTGCTTGCAATCTATTTGTTAATTTCATATGTTCTCCTTACAAAGAACGACAGACTAAAGTCTGCCGTCATGATTATTCTAAGAAATCCTTTAATTTTTTGCTTCGACTAGGATGCTTTAGCTTTCTTAAAGCTTTTGCTTCAATCTGACGAATTCTCTCACGAGTTACTTCAAATCTTCTACCAACTTCTTCTAATGTTCTTGCTTTACCATCTTCAAGACCAAATCTTAACTTTAATACTTTTTGCTCTCTAGGTGTTAAAGTATCCAATACTTCAATCAATTGCTCTTTTAACATTGAAAATGCTGCAGCATCAGCTGGTGCTGGTGCATCACTATCTGGAATGAAGTCACCTAAATGTGAATCTTCTTCTTCACCAATTGGTGTTTCAAGCGAAACAGGCTCTTGAGCAATCTTTAAGATTTCTCTTACCTTTTCTACTGGCATATCCATTTCCTCACCAATTTCCTCAGGCTTAGGATCACGTCCTAGTTCTTGAATCAATTGACGTTTTACACGGATTAATTTATTGATTGTCTCAACCATATGAACTGGTATACGAATCGTTCTAGCTTGGTCAGCAATGGCTCTTGTAATAGCCTGTCTAATCCACCATGTTGCATACGTTGAAAACTTATAACCTTTTCTCCAGTCGAATTTCTCAACTGCTTTAATAAGACCTAAGTTACCTTCTTGGATTAAGTCTAAGAATAACATACCACGACCAACATATCTCTTTGCAATACTTACTACCAGTCTAAGGTTTGCTTCACAAAGCTTTTGTCTTGCATAGTCAGAACCATTTTCCATTTCCTGAGCTAATTGAATTTCCTCTTCACCTGATAATAAAGGTACTTTACCAATCTCTTTAAGATACATTCTTACAGGATCGTCTAAACTAATACCTTTAGGTACTGAAAGGTCTTCTTTTACTACTGGTGTTGGTGCATCATCTCTCTTATTACTCTCTCTATCAGTTACAACGTCGATGCCTCGGCTTTCTAACGCTTCATAAATAATATCAATACTTGATAACTCCACTTTTACATCTTCTAAAAGTTCATTAATATCTGTATATGAAATATAACCTACTTTTTTTCCTACAGCTGCAATACGTTCTATTATTTCTTCTTGAGATACCATTTTACTCATAATGCAACCTCCTTTCTATCTTCCTAAAGCTTTCATCAGCTTAGCTTGTTCTTGTTTAAGTCCTACCAATGTAACATTTAATTTCTTCAATTGATTTTCCCTTTCTACATCAGAGATTTCATCCGACTCCTTAACCAACATAATTCTGTTGATCAATCTAATGATATTTTGGTTTAAAATCTCACATTCAAAATTCCTGCTATTCATCTGAATTTCTCTATCGACACTTTCAGGCTCAATTGATTTTTCTAAAACGAGTTGTATATATTTTATATCTTCTATACCCAAATGATCGATACACTCTTCAATTTTAAATGAATCCATCACTTGGTAATAACCTTTTAGGAAGGTCATAATCCTTTTTACACGTTTATCTTGTAAATACTCAAATTTAACTAACTCAAAAAGTTTATCAAAGTTTTGCTTATTTAGCAAGGATAAATACATTATTCGTGTCTCAATTATAGTAACTTTATTGAGTTTTCGGTTATTTTGTATTCTCGGCGCTCGATTTTCCTGTTTGGGTGCCTTATAAACATCTTTTTTAATGGCTTCAATTGGCATATGAGTCCATTTTTTCAAATCTTCCACATATTTTTCTTTTAATGCATTTCCAGGAAGAGGTTTGATTAAAATAACACAGGCATCATAAAATCTTCTTCTGTCATCTTCAAAATCCAAATTATATTTATCTCTAAGCAATAGGATTTGATAATCTATATAACTCAACGATTTCTTTAATTTAGTTCTTAATGTCTCTACACCATATTTTTTAATATACTCATCAGGATCAAGTCCATCTGTTAACATCAAAACCCTTACATGTAGATCTGCTTGTTCTAAGATTTCAACACTTCTTTGAGTTGCCTTTTGTCCTGCTTCATCTGAATCATATGCGATGATGATTTCATCAGCATATCGTTTTAATAGCCTACCATGTTGGGCTGTAAGTGCTGTTCCAAGCGTTGCAACAACATTTTTTATACCACTTTGATAAAGTGCTATAACATCCATATAACCTTCCACTACAATTAATGACTTTTCTTGACCCAGTTCATTTTTTGCTAAATTTAAGTTATAAAGTGTATTGGACTTATTAAAAATAGGTGTTTCAGGTGAATTCAGATACTTCGGTTGACCCTCTCCTATGATACGACCTCCAAAAGCAATTACTTTACCTTGAACATCAATTATCGGAAAGATTACCC
Source organism: Peptostreptococcaceae bacterium (assembly GCA_013619035.1). The sequence goes on along the minus strand of JABXKX010000044.1, from coordinate 18,121 downwards.
GTCCTCTAAATCGGTCATAATAACCTTTTGATTTATCCTTAGGTATTACCAGTCCAACTGTATCCAGCTCTTCTGCTGTATAAGGTGGTTTTGCTAGATAATCGAGTAAATCTCTCCATTCATCTTCTGCATACCCAAGTCCAAAGGTTTTAATGGTTTCATCACTGATATCTCTATTTTTAAAATATGTCATTGCGGTTTCATTCTTTTTTAAATTCATATAAAAGAATCTGGCTGCATGTCCTGTTATTTCAAAATACTTCTTCTTTTGATCCTTGTTTTGAGGGGTGTATGGTTTTTGACCTGCCTGAGGTTGCTCACGGTATTGTTCTAAATCAATATGTGCTTTATCTGCTAGAAACTCTAAGGTATCTAGAAAATCCATATTTTCAATTGCCATGATAAACCCAATCGCATTGCCTGAAGCACCACAACCAAAACAATGATAATATTGTTTGTCTTTTGACACAACAAAAGAAGGTGTTTTTTCATTATGGAAAGGACATAAACCTTTTACATTTGTACCTGCTCGTTTTAATTGAACATATTCAGATATTAATGCTTCTAGATCAACTGCATCTAAGATTACTTCTGATATGTTACTGACATAGCGTCCCATTTAATCACCTTTTCTTTACTACTTCTTATTTATTCTCCATAAATAATAAAAACCCTTTATTTATTTCAAAAACTCCGAAAAAAATGTCGAATTATCTACTATATATAGTGTATACCCAATAAGATTCCACAATATACATTAATTTCAAGATAACTCGACTTTGCGTCGAACTTATTAAATACGACACTTATCTGTAAAACCCTTTTTTTTATCTCCAAAACTTTGGAATAAATATATCACTGTATTTATTGATGATATATCGATCCGACATCCCTGCAATATAATCTTTTACACATTCTGAAAAATCATCCCCATCTATACAGCGATCATATTCCTTTAAAATGTATTGGGGGTTATCAAGTAAATATTGGTAAAGGGTTTTAACGATCAATTTCGCTTTACCTTCTTCACCTTTAGCAACATCATTAAAATACACTTGGTCAAACATATAATTTCTAAGTCTTAACATCAAATCATAAACGTCTGTCGACATTTGGATTCTATCTTTATCTTGACTGTTTTCTATAACATTTAAAATCATGGTATTAATTCTTTTTGAACTGGTTGGACCAAACGCTTCAATAAATGGCTTCGGAATTTCTTCAAAGTCCAAAACCCCAGCTCTTATGGCATCATCAATATCATGATTGATATAGGCAATTCTATCAGAGAGTCTAACGATTTGACCCTCAAGTGTAAAGGGTTCATTAGGCCCACTGTGGTTCAAAATACCATCTCGTACTTCTTCTGTTAAATTCAATCCTATTCGACCATTTCTTTTTTCTATAAGGTCAACAACTCTGAGACTCTGTACATTATGTTTAAAACCATTCGGATGTACTTCATTTAATGCCACTTCTCCACAGTGACCAAATGGCGTATGACCCAGATCATGACCTAAAGCAATGGCTTCTGTTAAATCTTCATTCAAATTAAGCGCCCGAGCTATTGTTCTTGATATTTGTGTCACTTCAAGTGTATGTGTTAGGCGTGTTCTATAATGATCCCCTTCCGGCGATAAAAACACTTGCGTTTTATGCATCAAACGTCGAAATGCTTTTGAATGTGTTATTCTATCTCTATCTCTTTGAAATACCGTTCTAATATCACATGGCATTTCTTCAATCTTTCTGCCTCTTGTCTCAGTTGATAAACAAGCATATTTCGATAAATGTGTGATTTCATAAGCTTCTGCCTTTTCACGTATCTTCATTAGGAACACCCCCCTTACTATATAAATACTACATTTACAGAAAATCTCCTTTAGAATTCATAAAACTCTACAGAATATCATCAAATTAATGCATATTTCAATATATCAGATTAAAATGCCAATATTATTTCTAATATTGGCATTTATTCTAAAGTTTATTATTCTTAATAGCAGCTCTTGCAGCAGCCAATTTTGCTATTGGTACTCTAAACGGAGAACAAGAAACATAGTCAAGTCCTATATTATGACAGAATTCAACTGATTTTGGTTCCCCACCATGTTCACCACAAATACCAATCTTAAGATCAGGTTTTACCGATCTGCCTTTTTCTTTGGCCATTTCCATGAGTTTACCCACGCCGTTGATATCAATACTTTCAAACGGATCTTGTGTAAACACCTTTTTATTTTGATAATCATGAATAAACTTCGAACTATCATCTCTAGAGAATCCTAGTGTCATTTGTGTTAAATCATTTGTACCAAATGAGAAGAAATCTGCATTTTTAGCAATTTCATCAGCCGTTAATGCTGCTCTTGGTACTTCAATCATTGTACCTATTGTATAGTCACAAGTAAACCCTCTATTTTCTAAAGTTTCAACAGCTGTCATTTGAACCAGTTCTCTCATCAATTCAAATTCTTGTTCAAATCCAACTAAAGGAATCATAATTTCAGGTTTTACATGAACATCTTCTTCTTTTAAGTCACATACAGCTTCAAATATCGCCTTCACTTGCATTTTATAGATTTCTGGGAATGTGATACCTAAACGACATCCTCTATGACCTAACATAGGATTTACTTCTTGTAAGCTAGCAATACGATCTTCGATTGCACCTACAGGTTTATTAAGCAAATCACTTAAATGTTTGATTTCATCTTTTTCATGAGGTAAGAATTCATGTAATGGCGGATCTAATAATCTAATGGTTATCGGTAACTCACCAAGCAACTTAAACAAGTCATAAAAATCTTTCTTTTGATAAGGTAATAACCTACTTAAAGCTTTTATTCTGTCTTCCTGATATTCTGCTAATATCAGACGTCTCATATCTAATATTCTAGACGCTTCAAAGAACATATGCTCCGTACGACATAATCCAATACCTTCTGCACCAAACTTTAATGCTGTAGTCGCATCATTAACCGTATCAGCATTGGTTCTGACTTGAAGTGTTCTTCTTTCATCAGCCCATGACATAATTTTATTAAAGTCTTCTGATAAAGAAGCATCAGCAGTCTCTACAATACCTTTGTAGACAATACCGGTTGTTCCGTCTAGAGAAATTTCATCCCCTTCTAAAAATATATGATGGTCTATAGTGACTTTCTTTTGACTGGCAGAGACAACCACTTCATGACAACCCGCTATACAACATTTACCCATACCTCTTGCTACAACAGCTGCATGTGACGTCATACCACCTCTAGATGTTAAAATACCTTCGGCATTAACCATACCTTCAATATCTTCAGGCGATGTTTCAGTTCTTACTAAAATTACTTTTTCACCATTTAATACAGCTGCTTTAACTGAATTGGAATCAAAATAAATTTTACCGCTTGCCGCACCTGGAGATGCTGGCAATCCTCTAGCGAGTTCCTCAGCAACCACTTTGCTACTTTCATCAAATGTCGGATGTAGTAGTTGATGAATCTGATTAGGTTCAATTCTTAAAAGAGCTTCTTCTATAGTCAACATACCCTCTTCAACCATATCCACTGCAATTTTTACAGCCGCTTGAGCAGTTCTTTTACCCGTACGTGTTTGAAGTAAATATAACTTTCCATGTTCTATTGTAAATTCAATATCTTGCATATCTCTGTAGTGTGCTTCTAATTGACTTGTTACATCCATAAACTGTTCGTATACAACTGGTAAAGAATCCTTTAACGTTTCAATTGGTTGTGGTGTTCTGATACCGGCAACAACATCTTCACCTTGTGCATTTAATAAATACTCTCCATATACCACTTTTTCACCAGTTGAAGGACTTCTGGTAAATGCAACACCAGTACCAGATTCTAAGCCGGTGTTACCAAAAACCATCTCCTGTACATTAACAGCGGTACCAAGATCATCTGGTATCTGATGGATATTTCTATAAACAACCGCTCTATGGTTAAACCACGAATCAAAAACTGCATTAATGGCCATAAACATTTGTTTTTTAGAGTCCTGTGGGAATGGGTGTCTTGATTCTTTTTTTACAACGTCTTTAAACGACGCAACAATTTTTCTAAGAGTCGTCTCATCTTTAACTTTATATTTTTGATAAATTTTATCAAATTTATATTTCTCAATACCAAGTACAACATCAGAAAACATCTGAATTAGTCTTCTATAAGCATCAAATGCAAAAACAGGATCACTATTAAGTGCTATAATCTCCACTGTTTCATCATTTAAACCAAGGTTTAAAATCGTATCCATCATACCAGGCATAGAAATAACAGCCCCAGAACGGACAGAAACAAGTAGCGGATCTTTTCCACCTAATGTTTTTCCTGTTTTCTTTTCAAGCTCAGAAAGATGACTTAATATTTCTTCTTTCATCTTATCTGAGATTTTTTTATCGTTATCGTAATAATCCATACACGCTTTGGTTGAAATCGTAAATCCATCAGGTACTGGCAATCCTATCTTCTTCATTTCAGATAAATTCGCCCCTTTACCTCCTAAAATTGACTTCATCTCTTTGCTACCTTCATCGAAAGCATAAACAAACTTAACCATACTAACCTCCCAAATGGACGCAACCAAAGCTATTCGCTTTGATTATCGCGCATTATGTCAATAATAATATTGGCTGTTTCTTCTACTGCTTTTGTTGCAACATCAATAATAGGACAATCGATTTTCTTCATAATTTTATCTGCATAATCGAGTTCTTCTAAAATCCTATCTAAGTTTGCATACGTCGCAGTATCACTTAAGCCAAGTGCCTTTAAACGTTCTTGTCTAATCTCATTTAATTTTATAGGATTTGTTGTTAAACCAATGATACGATCTTTAGGTATTTGATATAACTCTTTAGGCACTGGTACTTCTGGTACCAACGGCACATTGGCAACTTTCAAATTCTTATTAGCCAAGTACATACTCAGTGGTGTTTTAGACGTTCTTGAAACACCTAGTAACACTACATCTGCCTTTTTAATACCTCTAGGATCTTTACCATCATCATACTTAACAGCAAATTCTATCGCTTCAACTTTCTTAAAATACTTCTCATCTAATCGTCTTATAATACCTGGTTCATGTTTTGGTTCCAAACTCAAAAAGTTTTGGAAAGTATGCATAGCAGTACTCATAACATCTATACATGGAATATTATCTTCACCACACTTCGTTTTTAAAATGTCTTTAAACTCCTCTATTACTGTTGTGTATAGAATAATAGATTTCTGAGCTTTTGCTTCTTCTAAAACCTCTACAATTTGGCTCTTTTCTCTTACAAATGGGAACTTAACAATTTCATATTCTCTATCGAACTGTGCTGCTGTTGCTCTAGCTACATACTCAGCAGTTTCACCAATAGAATCTGAAACAATATAAATTACATACTTATTCATCTAGTACCTCCTATTTTATCTCTTTAAACATATCTACAAAAAATTCTGTCACATTAGTCTTCGATATTCTGCCAAGGACCTTCAAATTTGATCTATCCGTTGACTTTTCAACCACTGGCATACAATCAATTTCATGATCCATTAATTTTTTAGCTGCTACGATAATTGACTCACTTTCATCTGCAACAATAATATTTGGCATTCTAGTCATCATCATACCCACTGGGATCGATTTCATATCAGCACCACCTATTGCAGTTTTGATAAAATCTTTTCTAGAGATAACACCTGCTAAATAATTATCAGACAAAACAAAAATGGTACCAACATCTTCTAAAAACATTGTTACAATCGCATCATAAATAGACACTTTTTCATCTATTGCAACAGATCTTGACATGACATCCTGTACAGTAATTTTTTTTGCCGCACTCAGTAGTTGTGAAGGGAATTGATGCCCTACATAACAATATCCTACTTTGGGTCTGGCTTCTAAGACATGTGTTTTTGTTAGAATCGATAAATCGGTTCTTAATGTTGAACGTGTCACATTTAACAAAGACGCAATTTTTTCACTGGTTATCGGTTCATATTTTTTTACGATTTCAATGATATGTCCTTGTCTTTCATTAAACTCCATGATCCCTCCTTTAAAGGTGTTTATGATGTGTGTCCAACGAATAAGTATATATGATGCACTATATAAAATAAACCGTGTTGTTTTTACTATAATTAAACACTTTTTGTTTATTTAGTGCATCTTATTTATTTGTTTAGACTATTATTACACATCATATACCCTTTGTACAGTGCTTTTATCCTAAAAACACTCTAAAATCTTGAATATATCATATTATATCATAATATTTTCATATATTGTGTAGCATACTTCGTTAAATAATCAAAAAAAGCCCTGCTAAGCAGGGCTCATATTAAAATGCAACTTTTTCTCCAATGTACGCTACTAAGTCATCAATCTTAACTCTTGTTTGCTCCATTGTATCACGGTCTCTAATTGTCACTGCTTTGTCTTCTAGTGAATCAAAGTCAAATGTAATACAGAACGGCGTACCAATTTCATCATGACGTCTATAACGTTTACCAATACTACCTGCTTCATCATATTCAATATTAAAGTATTTAGAAAGAAGTGTATATACTTCTAATGTTTCTTCCTTCAATTTTTTAGTTAATGGGAAAACAGCCGCTTTAAATGGTGCCAACGCCGGATGGAATTTAAGCACTGAACGCTCTGTTCCATCTTCTAATACTTCATCTTCAAAAGCGTTGATCAGAAATGCTAAAGCAATTCTATCCGCACCTACAGATGGTTCTATACAATAAGGAACATACTTTTCATTCGTTACAGGATCTTGATAAATTAGCTCTGTACCTGAATGCTCAGAATGACGCTTCAAGTCAAAGTCGGTTCTATCAGCAATACCCCATACTTCTCCCCAACCAAATGGGAACAAGAATTCTATATCACTTGTCGCCGTTGAGTAATGAGATAATTCATCTTCACCATGATCTCTAAATCTAACACTATCTTCTTCCATGCCAAGATCTAATAACCATTTCATACAGAATGCTTTCCAGTATTCGTACCACTCCATATCTTCACCTGGTTTACAGAAGAATTCAAGTTCCATTTGTTCAAACTCTCTTGTTCTGAATGTAAAGTTACCTGGTGTGATTTCATTTCTAAAAGATTTACCAATTTGTCCAATACCAAAAGGTACTTTCTTTCTTGATGTTCTTTGAACTGATTTGAAGTTTACAAAGATACCTTGTGCTGTTTCTGGTCTTAAGAATATCTCAGTAGAACTGTCGCTTGTAACACCTTGATGTGTTTTGAACATTAAGTTAAACTGACGAATACTTGTATAATCATGTTTACCACAGTTAGGACAGTTGATGTTCTTATCAGCAATATAATTTTCCATTTGCTCATTTGACCAACCTTCAACTACTTGAATACAGTCTTTTCTTACCATATACTCTTCAATTAATTGATCCGCTCTATAACGTGTTTTACAGGCTTTACAATCCATCAAAGGATCATTAAATCCACCAACATGACCTGATGCAACCCAAGCTTGTGTGTTCATTAAAATAGCAGCATCCATACCTACATTGTATGGCGACTCTTGAACAAACTTTTTCCACCACATTTTCTTAACATTGTTTTTAAGTTCTACACCTAATGGACCGTAATCCCATGAATTTGCAAGTCCACCATAAATCTCTGATCCTGGGAATACAAAACCTCTTGATTTTGCCAGTGATACAATTTTTTCCATTGTTAATTTGCTCATAATTTCCCTCCTGTTGATGAGGCCAAAAAAATATAAAAATCTCTCGCCTCTACTTATAAAAGTAGGGACGAAAGATATCTTCCGCGGTTCCACCCTAATTGATGCTTAGCATCCACTCAGTTGAATATGCTCAAAAGCGCCCTTCATAAATTTCAAATGCTTGTTCCCACCAATTACAAGCTCTCTTTGATTATCCATTTACTACTTTTCTTTATCATCGCATTTATTAATATATATGCATTTTAGCATAGCATAGCGGATTTGTAAACTATTCTTCTTTGACTTCAACAATTATTTGATCATCTTCTTCAGAAACATTTACATTAACCGTCTTCTCTTCTTCTTCTTCCTGTTGTTCTTCTTCTTCTTTTACAACATGAGGATTTTGTACATGACTCTTAGTTGCTTCATACATTTTAGTAGCTTTTTCTTTTGTTTGATTCATCACATCAGATGCTTTGTCATTAACGTTAATCACTTCACCATCTTCTTTATGAATTAAAATCACACAACCTGTTGCCAAAGCAGCTATAAGACCTATTACAGTTGCTGAAGTTAAGAATAATGCACCAATAGCCCCTACTGTTACAGGAATATTCATTACAACTTTACCATCTTTTTGTTCAACAACGATTCGGTTTACATTGCCTGAATTCAAAAGCTCTTTTAATGTTTTTATCACTTCATTACCAAAATCAGATGCACTGTTTGGGAATTTATGACCAGAAGGTTTTTCGTGTTCTATCAGTACGATTGCTTCTAAAACATCTCCACCTGTTTGCTCCAAAGCCTCTTTAGCTTTTTGGTAACTTACATGAGTACGTTCTCTCACTTGATCCACTTGTTCTAAAGTAATTGTCATCTTTTATCATCCTTTCTTTATCTAACTATATTCATTGTATAACAGATAAATGAAATTTACATTAGCATTACCTTCAAATTTAATTAAAATGTTTTAATGTTTTGAATCCTTTGCGCTCTAAGTGATACAGCAAGAATTCGCTTAACATGTAATCAATTTTTTTAATCAAAACCTCATCTATATCTGTTTTCAAAATAGATTCTAAAGGTGTAAACATAAGAAAATTCATCAACTTAGGTATCACATGACCTATTTTATAGTTATCCGGATATAGATGGTAACAGTCTTCACAGATAACACCGCCATCTGCTACTGAAAATTTTGGATTGTCCGTTTCATTACCACAATTTACACAATGATGTAGTTCGGGTCTTAAACCAATTAAGTCCAGTAGTTTCAGTTCAAAAGAAACTTTAATGACATGCTGAACTTTTAAACTATCGGATGTTTCTAATATACCTAAAAATTCAAGTAACAAATCAAATAATCGATTATTTATCACATTTTCTGCCGTAACAATATGTGCTACCTCTAAAAAATAGGAAGCAATAGTCAGTTTATCTAAATCTTCTCTCAGATGATAAAAAGCATTTTTAACATCAATAGACGTCACATTTGAGAGTCTACCACTTTTGCTAATAGAAAATTCTCCGTAGACAAAGGGATGGGCACCAGAAGCCATTTTTGATTTTGGATTCTGCGAGCCTCTAACAGCAGCACTTAATTTGCCTGCTTTTCTTGTATAGATGGTCAATATTTTGTCATAATCAGAAACTTTGACACGTTTTAAAACAATGCCATCTGTTACTATATACATAAGAACCTCTTATATCGTATTTGTCATCAACGTCACAATTAAAGCAAAGTATATTGATAATCCAGTTAAGTCTATCGTCATCGTAATAAACGGTGCTGACGCGACTGCTGGATCGACACCAATTTTTTTGAATATCAATGGTACCACTGTACCAATTGTACTAGCCACAAACATATTTGCCCACATAGCAAGTCCAACAACAGCAGCTAAACCTGGTGAAATGTCATATATAAAGAATGATGCAAATAATGCAATGGTACTACAAAATAATCCGACTGATAAACCAACACTCATCTCATGGACGATGGTTTTCCAAACTTCTACACCTGTGATATTACCAACCGCAATATTTCTGACGGTTATTGTCGAAGACTGAGTCCCGACATTACCACCCATACCAGCAAGTATTGGAATGAATATAGCGAGTATGGCATTGCTATCAAGCGCATCTTGATAACTTGCAATGATACTTGCAGATAACATACCTCCAAATAAAGTCACAATCAACCAAGGCAGTCTAGATCTGATAGAATTCCAGATTCTATTACCAAGACTTTCTTCATATGCATCGGCTTCTATTTCAGATGCACCGGCAAATTTATACATATCTTCTGTCGCTTCTTCTTCTAAGATATCAATAATATCATCAACTGTAATGATACCTTTCATATGATCAAAGTCATCAATAACTGGCACTGCTAAAAAGTCGTATTTAGAAACAACTTTCGCAACTTCTTCCTGGTCATCTGAGACATTTACACTGATAACTCTTGTATTCATCAGTTCTTTAACTTTATCTTCAGAATCGCCAATGATCAAATCTCTCAAAGAAATAACACCAGATAACTTTTCATATTCATCTATAACAAATAAATAATAAATCGTTTCTGCAGTTGGTGCATGTTTTCGAAGATATAAAACGGCTTCAGCCACTGTAAATTCTTCTTCTAAAGACACAAACTCAGTCGTCATCAAACCACCGGCAGTATCTTCATCATAGATCAACAGTTCTCTGACATCATCTGCATCTTCGTCATCTAAGTAAGTCATGATTTCTTCACCACGTTCATCACTCAGTTCATTCAAGTGATCGGCAATATCATCATGGGACATTTCATCTAGAATATCTCTTTTATCCTTTAATGTTAAAACTCTTATAATCTGAGAGAATACCTCAGAGTCAATATCTTCTAAAACTTCAGCAGCTTCGTCTGTGTCTAATGCTTTTATTAAAATATGTCTTTGCTCTTCATCTAAATCTTCAATTATTTCTATCAAATCGGCGGAGTGAATATGATCTATAAAACTTTGTAAGGCGGGAATATCGCCTTGATCAATATAATGAGATACGCGTTCCAGTAGTACTTTTAATTCTTCTTCAAATAAACCTTGCATATTACACTCCTTTCTTCGCAGAAAAACTAGCAAATAAATTTGCTAGTGCTATTTTTGATGGCGATAACCAAGATTCTTTAGTTGTGTATCACTGTCTCTCCAACCTGGACGAACTTTCACCCATAACTGAAGATATACTTTCATATCTAAAAATCTTTCGATATCTTCTCTTGCGCTCTTACCAATGCCTTTTAACTTTCTACCACCCTTACCAATGATAATACCCTTATGGGAATTCTTTTCACAGATAATAGTCGCTTCAATGTCATACATCTCACTGTTTTCTCTTTTTTTCATTTTTTCGATTTCTACTGCAACACCATGAGGAATTTCATCTCTAAGATACTGCAATATTTTTTCTCTAATCATTTCGCCTACAATTACTTTTTCAGGTTGATCTGTAATCATATCATCTGGATAATACATTGGTCCTTCTGGTAAGGCATCAATAATTTTCTTCATCAACACATCAACATTCTTATTGTTTTCTGCAGACATACCAATAATATCTTCAATAAACTCAAATTGTTCATAAGTTTTAACGATGTTTGCATATTCTTCAAAACCTAATAAGTCCATTTTATTAATGATTAAGAAAACTCTCGCTTTAGATGCTTCAAGTGTATCTAAAATCCATTGATCTCCAGGACCAATTTTTTTAGAATCATCCACCATAAATAATACAATATCCACTTCTCTTAACGTTTCAGTGGCTTGTTTCATCATAAACTCACCCAATTTGTGCTTTGGTCTATGCATACCTGGCGTGTCCATGAAAATAATTTGCGACTCATCTCTTTGATGTATTGCCATTATTTTATTTCTTGTTGTCTGAGGTTTGTCAGACATAATAGCAATTTTTTCTCCTAATATATGATTTAGTAATGTAGATTTTCCAACATTGGGACGACCTACGATCGTGACAAATCCTGATTTAAAACTCAAATAAAACTCCTCTCCTACCGAATATCATTTGGTCCAAATGAATAAGGTAACATCTCTTTTAAATTAATGACCTTCATTGTACCGTGGTCATCTAAAATTATATCAATATCAGGTGCAAATTCATTTAACACCTGTCTACAAATACCACATGGATAAGTGAACATCTCTCCTGCACTAACAACAGCAATGGCTTTAAATTTTGTGTATCCTTCTGATACTGCTTTAAATACAGCTGTTCTTTCTGCACAGTTTGTACCACCAAATGAAGCACATTCAATGTTACAACCCGTAAAGACTTTTCCGTCTTCAGTTAATAATGCTGCACCTACTCTAAAGTTTGAATATGGTGCATATGATTTTTTAGTTGCTTCATATGCCATTTCTAATAATGTTTCATAAGTCATAAATTCACTCCTACTCAATGTATGGTTCCATACCTGTTTGTATTACTTGTACCCAAGTAACGCCTGGATTAAGAATCAATTCTGAACCATCTTCTAAATAATACTTTGTTTGACCATATAGATCTTTCTTTTCCCATGTAATAGATACATATTGACCTTTGTTCACATAGTAACCACTTCCAGATCCAATCATTGTTACAGCTCTTCTACCTGCACTATCTAATACTTTATGATATGTTTTTTGAATAATAATGTTATCTGCTCTTAAATGAATATTTGATTCTTCATCTAAATGCTCACCACCATTAACATATCTTAAGTAATTTTTATTTTCTTCATCATATCTAAATGCAATAGAATATCCTAAAGCATCACCTGAAGAAGGTTTCTTATACTGTATCGTGACATGATTTGCTAAAGATCCCTCTAATTCATACGTTTCATATGAAATCGGCATGCCTGCAAATTCAACTTCTGTACGATGTTTTTTACGATCAGCTTCTTTTCTGATTCCATCATGACTTGAATAAGCATTATGTGGCATTTTTTTATGTGTTGTTCTATAAAATACCCCAGCACCAACACTTAAACCATCAATATCTGCCATATCATAGTTAATGATATCCGTTAATGCCTGCATCGAACCACCAACATGTACATAAAGTGGACTAAATTCTAAAGCTCTTTCAATATAGTAAGGTCTAGAACTTCTTATAGGTCCAATAACTTCGGGTTCATACGCTTGGAAAATAGCCATGTATCTCGTAATAGAGCCTTCAGCTAATATTTCATAAACAACTTCAGCTTCGCTAAGACCAGCTTGCGGTCTTGCTTTATACTGATTGTCAAGCATTACAGCTATAGGTCTCTTCTGACTTTGTTCTTCAGTAATCTCTAAACCGGTTAACTTAGAAAATATTTTACCTTCTGGGTCAAAAGCTTCTTCCACGACTTCAGTTTCTTCAGTTGTTTCTGTAGTTTCATTAGAAGTTTCAGTTGATTCTTCTACATTATCTTCTTCGGGTAGAATTGTTTCAATAGTTTCGATTGCATTTGATGCATCATTTGTATAGTTTTTATCATTACCTTGGCATCCGACAAGAATTATTGATAGAATAACTGTTAATATTAGTATAAATTTCTTCATTATGTCTCCCTATCGTGTTAAATTATAAGATTCTAATACATGTTCTTCTTTTTCACGCATTTCTTTGGTTCTTTCATCTGTGTCATGATCGTATCCAAACAGATGAAACATGCTATGTACAACTAAAAATCCTATTTCTCTTAGTAAACTATGTCCATAAGATATGGCTTGACTAATGGCAGTTTCAGTAGAAATAACCACATCCCCTAGTATAACATAAGGTTCTTTGATTTCCTCATCTTTTAATGACTCATATTGAGGAAATGAAAGGACATCTGTAGATGAATCTTTATCTCTATGTTCCAGATTCAAATTATGAATTTCTTCATCATCAACAAGCATTATACTCACTTCACCTTCAAATTCCAATCCTTCTTCTTTTAAACTAAGTTCAATTAAATCTTCTAACATTTGATGCAAGTTATCATCTATATCCAATATATTTTGATGATTTAAAATTGATACATCCATAATAACCTCCTATTTCACAATATTGATATGTTTTTCTTCCAATTCAGGGTATTCCACTCTATCATGGAAGGCACTTGAAAGGTTAGAATAAAATGATTTTTTAATGATTTCTATCTCACCTAAAGTTAAATGACTGTCATCTAATTGATGGCTCTTAATCTTATCATCAATGATTTTAGAAATCAATGCTTTCACATCACCTTGTTTCATACTGCGAACTGCAGCTTCAACACTGTCAGCCAACATCACTACAGCAATTTCTTTGTTTTCCGGTTCCGGTCCATCATACATATATGACAACGGATTGATTTCTAAATCGCTTTCATTATTTTCGGTAGCTTTATGATAAAAGTATTTAATCAAAGTCGTGCCATGATGTTGTTCTATAAAAGCATTTATTTCTTTTGGCAGTCTATATGTTTTTGATAACTCCAAACCACGTTTTACATGATCCTTTATAATTTTTGCACTGACATGCGGCACCAATTGATCATGAGGATTATTAATGTCATATTGATTTTCTGCATAGAAATACGGTCTATCAATTTTACCCACATCGTGAAAATATGCCCCCACTCTTGCAAGGATGGCATTACCACCAATATCATGTACTGCAGCTTCGCTTAAATTAGCAACCAAAATACTATGATGATATGTCCCTGGTGCTTCTAAAAGTAATTTTTTTAGAAGTGGATGATTTGGATTAGCAAGTTCCAATAACTTAAGTGGTGTCAGTATCTTAAAAAGCGTTTCCCATAAAGGCAAAGAACCAATCGTCAAAATTGAACATACCACACCTGCTAAAATACCATAAAATACTTGTTCCAAACTCTCGGTAATTGAAATGCCTGACATAAAGTATATACCAAATATCATCAAAGTATTTATAAGAGAAACCATTAAACCTGCTAAGAAAATCTTCCCTCTTTGATAAGCTCTATTTACAAGTATTGCTGAGATGATACATCCCAAAACAGTAAATGCAATTAATGAGGCATGTAATGAGAAAATAACTCCAAAGATGATTGCCAAAAAGAAACTATAGATGATCCCAGTTGTAAGTTCATCTAATAAACTGATTAACATCCCTACCGTTGCGAGTGGTATCAAATAAACAGAAACACTTTTTAATCCAAATGCCAGTAAGTAAGTCAAAACAAATATAACAAAGTTTAAGTAAATTTGTTTCACTGATTTCTTTCTACTAGAATAGAAATACAATAAAACAACATACATTAAGACCAATAATAAGGCCATCTGAGCATCCATACTGAGTAACGGTATATTCTGTTCAAATGTATGCAAATCGTTTAAATTCAAATCATTCAAGATATTATATGCTTTAACACTGAGTGGTTCATTTGACTTCGCTATAACAGTTCCAGCTGAAATCATCACATTATCTATTTCATTCTGTGCTGATTTTATAGCATCTTCAGTCGCCACTTCATCTATTTGACTATTGGCAGTTATATGATAATTAGTGATTTTCAAGACAATCGGTTTGACTTGATCACTGATTTGATCCACTGTATCAAAATATGTTTTCGCATCTCTTTTTTTACTAATAATATTTTCATCAGTCACTTCAGAACTCAAAGTATCTTTTAAAATAGCATAAACATAGTTTTCAGTCAGTCTGAGTGCCACATCATCAATTTCTGCCAATATGGTTAATTCTTCTTGAGTCAGTTCAAATGAATCTTTTAACAAGTACGTAAGAACTCTTACTCTAATATCATTTTCATCCGAGTATTCCGCTCGGATATCATAAGCCTTATTATAAAATGAATCCACACTCTCTTTGGCATCTACATAGACTTTTGGATCTATAGTATAAATGGTATCTACTTCGTATTTAACTTGTTCTTTTAAAAATTCAGTAGATATTTCGTCATGATAATCTGATTCCAATACAATATTTTCAGTGACCTCTGCACCAACAGTATAGTCATAGTCATAACTAAATAACGACAAGCTGTACGTTAAATGAAGCACAATAAAAATCAGTACACAACTGATAAACAATTGTACCGTCATACTTTTAAACCAATTACCAATTTCCGATTCTTTTATAAACCGCTCAACAATAGATTTCATTACATCTCCTTGTTACTCTCCATTAGTTTCATATTGATCGTATTGTGTTATAATTTTTTTCACTAAAGAATGACGCATCACGTCTCTTTCCGTAAACTCCATAATCCCTATTTCTTCAATATCTTTAAGTACATGTAACGCATGACTGAGACCAGATGCTTTTTTATTTAAATCTATCTGAGTCACATCGCCATTAATCACAACTTTTGATCCGAATCCAAACCTGGTTAAAAACATTTTCATTTGAGAGATCGTTGTATTCTGCGCTTCATCCAAAATGATAAAAGCTTGATCTAGTGTTCTACCTCTCATATAGGCTAAAGGTGCTATCTCAACAAGTCCTCTATCTCTATAATTCTGAAACACATCAGATCCTAGAATTTCTTCCATGGCATCATAGATAGGTTTTAAATAGGGATCTACTTTACTTTGTAGATCACCTGGTAAAAATCCAAGGTTCTCTCCGGCCTCTATAGCAGGTCTCGTAATTATGATGCGTTTTACTCTACCGTTTTTGAAAGCCCTTATTGCCATTGCTACAGCAATATAAGTCTTGCCTGTTCCAGCAGGACCTATACCAAATATCAAATCCTTATTATTGATCATATCAATATACTTCTTTTGTCCTAAAGTTTTAGGATTCACCGGTTGTCCTGACTTCGTCACACAAATAGTTGTTTTATAAAATTCTGAAATTCTATTGTCACTGTTATCATTTATGAGTTCTAGTGAATAATCAATTTTTTGAGTATCTAATTCATCACCAATTAATATTATTTCTATTAAATTTTCAATTAATTCTTTACCTTTATCGCAATTTATCAAATCACCTTTTATGATAATTTCATTGTTACCTACTGATAATTCAACGTTTAAAGCCTTTTCTATATAGTCAAAATTTGCATCTAAATTACCTGCTAATTTCATAAAGACATCTACATTTGTTACGTCTATCGAAGTTTGATTCATGTTTTCCTCCAAATACTGTTGTACACTTAATCATATCATAAATTATATTGACATAAAAGTCAGTCTTATTGTACAACAAAATAACTGTTCCAACGTAGTGTTGGAACAGTTATAAACGTTTAAACTGTAATATTAATTTAAATAATCTTTAACGATTTGCGAAACTGTTTTTCCGTCTGCTTTACCCTTAATTTGAGGGTTAACCATTCCCATTACCTTACCCATGTCTTTCATTGTAGTTGCACCTACTTCAGATATAACATCTGCAATAATTGCTTTCAACTCATCCATAGATAATTGCTCAGGAAGATACTTCTCAAGAACAGCTATTTCCGCTTTCGCTTCATTAGCTAAGTCTTCACGATCGCCTTTAAGAAATTCATCAATAACACTTCGCTTTTGTTTAACTTGTGTCACTACCACGTCTATTACTTCATCGTCAGATAACTCACGACGTTCATCTACTTCGATCTGCTTTACAGCAGCTCTTAGCATAGTAATAACGGACTTACGCAACACTTGTTTCTGCTTCATGGCATCTTTTAAATCTGCCATTAAGAGCTCTTTAATGTTCATAAGTCATCTCCTTAGAAAGCTTTTTTCTTCTTTCTACGAGCAGCTTCTGATTTCTTTTTTCTTTTAACACTTGGCTTTTCGTAGTGTCTTCTTTTTCTAAGCTCTGCTAATGTACCTGCTTTAGCAGTCTCTCTCTTAAATCTCTTAAGAGCGCTATCAATATTCTCATTTTTTCTTACTTCAACGCCAGCCATAATTACACCCCCTTATTTCAAATATCATATTCTGATAAACAGCCTACTTTGAATAGACTATAAGGGAACACAGAATACTAAAGTATTATACCTCATTTTTCACTGCTTTTCAATAGCTCTTTCAATTTTTTTTATATTAACCTGGTGGCCATTGCATAAATCGACCACCTAGAAGATGATAATGTAAGTGGTGTACAGTTTGTCCACCTTCATCCCCAGTGTTTGCAACGATTCTAAATCCTGTTTTATTAATACCCAATTTTTTAGCAATTTCAACAATTTTTATTTGCATATAGCCTAAAAGTTCAATATGTTCATCAGTTGCATCTGAAACCGATGATAAATGTACTTTTGGAATGACCAATACATGTTCAGGTGCTTCTGGATTTAAGTCTCTGAAGGCAAGGATCTTATCGTCTTCATAAACCTTATTACTTGGTATTTCTCCTGCTACAATCTTACAAAAAATGCAGTCCATCTTATCTCGCCTCCCTTCAGAATTTCTTATATAC
>JABXKX010000319.1 GCA_013619035.1 Peptostreptococcaceae bacterium | reverse complement strand
GATGACTATTTATTTTCAACAGAAAAATTAGATTTATCTATGGAAGAAAGAAAAGAAATTAGAACGAAACTTAAAGAGGAAATGGAAGAGATTTATTATGGCAAAAACTATGCTTAAATATGATCATAATAAAACCCCTTTATTTGATGCGTTGAATCAACACATTGATAATCGGGTGATTCCTTTTGATGTACCGGGACATAAACAAGGCAATGGTAATCCGGAATTATTAAGATTATTTCCTAAATCAGTACTAGAAGCCGATGTGAATTCTATGAAATCACTGGATTTTTTATGCAATCCTGTTTCTGTTATTAAAGAAGCAGAAGATATGATGGCAGAGGCTTATGGTGCTGAAGAAGCATTCTTTATTGTTAATGGCACAACTCAAGCGGTTCAAGCAATGATTATGAGTGCCGTATCTGAAAATGACACGTTGATTATGCCTAGAAATGTTCATAAATCTGCGATTAATGCCTTAATCTTATGTGGTGCAAAACCTCATTATATGTATCCTTATATTGAAAGTTCATTTGGTATGACATCAGGTGTTTCTCTAGAGGACGTCAAAAAAGCAATTAAGGAAGCGCCTCATGCAAAATCTGTTTTTATTATCAATCCGACATACTATGGGGTGGTTTCAGATTTAAAAGCTATTATAGAGTATGTTCATAGTAAAAATATGACGGTTATTGTCGATGAAGCCCATGGTGCACATTTTCCTTTTCATGAAGCACTACCTAAGTCAGCAATGTGTTTAGGTGCGGATATGGCTGCTGTGAGTCTTCATAAAACGGGTGGTTCTTTAACACAAAGTTCTGCTTTACTTTTAAATACAGGTAGAATCAAAAGAAACCAAGTTAAGACCATTATTAACTTAACCCAATCAACGAGTGCTTCATATCTCTTGATGACCAGTTTGGATTTGACAAGAAAGTTTTTAATGAAAGAGGGTCAAAAGAAACTAGAGGAAGTATTAGCTCTTTCTAAGAAGGCAAGACAGAAAATCAATGCCATTGATGGCTTGATTGCCTTTGAGTTAAAGGATTTTGATAAAAGAGGCTGTTATGACTTTGATGAGACCAAACTTGGTGTGAATGTTACAGGGATTGGATTAACTGGACTTCATGTGTATGAGATCTTAAGAGATGAGTACAATATTCAAATGGAGATGGGTGACTCACATAATATATTGGCTATTTTAAGTGTTGGTGATACTGAAAAACGATTGAATCAGTTAATTGCTGCATTAAATGCAATAAGCACCCGTTATAAAAAAGAACCTCTTCACTTAACCTTTAAGAGTTTTAATTCCACTGAAGTTAAATATTCACCAAGACAAGCCTTCTATTCTGAAATGGAGAGACTGTCATTAAAAGAATCAATCAATAGAATTAGTGGTGAGTTTATTATGATCTATCCGCCGGGCATTCCGATTATTGCACCAGGTGAAGTGATTACAGAGGACTTATTTGAATATATTGAACTCTTAAAAGCTGAAAATGGTACGATGTCTGGTTTAGATGATACAGAAGCCAATTATATATATTGCATAAAGGAGGACTAACATGGAACTATGGTTTACTGAAAAACATACGCAAAATGTTCATTTCTCTATAAAAATAAAAGAACACTTATACCATGGCAAAAGTGAGTATCAAAGTATCGATTTTTTCGATTCATATGAATTCGGGAAATTTCTGACTTTAGATGGTTACATGATGGTTAACGAAAAAGATGAGTTTATCTATCATGATATGATGGTGCATGTACCGATGGCAACCAATCCTTTGATTAAAAAGGTATTGGTTATCGGCGGAGGTGATGGTGGTACGGTTAGAGAATTGACGAGATATCCATCTATAGAAGTCATAGACATGGTTGAAATAGATGAACAAGTTGTTAAATTATCTCAACAGTATTTACCGTTGACGGCCTCTCAGTTAAATGATCCTAGAGTAAAGATCTATTACGATGATGGTTTATCATTTGTATCAGGTCTTGATAATACTTACGATCTTATTTTAGTAGATTCTACGGATTCTATGGGACCTGGAGAAGGTTTATTTTCAAAAGCGTTTTATGACAACTGTTATCAAGCTTTAACTGAAGATGGAATTCTTGTGAATCAACATGAAAGTCCTTATTACGATAAAGAAGCAAAAGAAATGAAACGTTCGCATGCGAAAATAAAGAAACTGTTTCCAATAGCGATGGTTTATCAGTTCCATATGCCAACATATCCTTCTGGACATTGGTTATTTGGGTTTGCATCTAAAAAGTATCATCCGATAGAAAATGCTGATTTTGATGTTTGGAAAGATTTCGGTTTAAAAACAAAATATTATAACACCAATATACATAAGGGCAGTTTTTTATTACCAACCTTTGTACAAGAGATGTTAGATGAAGTATAAGCTAGAAATGACTGATGAAGTCATTTCTTTTTTTGTGTGTAAGATCACTTTATTGACTTTGTATAATATGTATATTACGATAAAAATAATATTGAGGAGGCACATATGGAGTGGCGATTTGAAACAGTTAAAGAAAAATTAATTATAGGTATGAATTATTATGGAGATCCGTTTAGTGTAGGTGGCGCTTGGTCAGTAGATAATGCCATCGGTAAATTGTGGCAGCGTTTTTCTGTGTATTTATCCAAACATTCAAAACAAATACTGCATCGAGTGAACATGGATGAATCTTATGAGTGTCATGTGATGGATGAATCTTTTGAAGACACAGGAGAATATGGTATCATGGTCGGTTTAGAAGTGTCTAGTTTAACACATCAACCCGTTCATTTGGTATCAAAAGTGATTCCTGAAAGAGAGTATTTAGTAATCACACTTAGAGGACAAGAAATTGTAAGTGATCAACAAGTGTTTATCAACCAAGTTCTAAAAGAGTATCCTAATAAGTCAGTAGATTCGCGATTCTTCTTTGAAAAATATGATAAAAGATTTAAAGGTATGAATCGATTGGAAGAATCATTGGTAGAAATATATATTCCTCTTAATGATACGGACAGTCATAATGGATAATCTATTGCTACTTTATCATTCAATTGAATATATAGAAGCACATCTGAAAGAAGATATTACAGTCAAAGAATTGTCTGAAGTCAGCCGTTTTTCCTTGTATCATTTCATAAGATTATTTGGTTCGAAAACACTATTTAGTCCAAAAGATTATATGATCAGACGGAAAGTTTGTGAAGCAACAAAACTCTTGATGACTTCAGAGATGAGTGTTTTATCAGTCGCTTTGGAATATGGATTCAATAGCCATGAAACTTTTTCAAGAGCCTTTAAAAGAGTCCATGGTATCACTCCAATGACTTATAAAACTTCTGAAAAAAGTGTTCCTAATATGACAGAGCCCATTTCTCTAGACTATTTATCTTTTATTGATCGTTATGGAATCATTGAACCTCAACCGATTGAATTAAAGGCTTTGAAAATATATGGATTTTCTATCTTAGAAAATGCCTTTGATCAAAATAGATTGCTGCAGTACTTTGAGCGTTTTAATAACGACTCTGTTTATGTGATTCAATCACCTTTGGATGAACAGGTACTGACCTGTTATGGCTCGGAAACAGAAAATGAATACTTTGAAATACACATTCCAGATGGACACTATGCGAAGTTTGGTCCAGTGTTTAAGTTTGAAGCGTTAGAACATCTCTCTCGATATATAAAAGAAGTTTGGTTACCAAAGTCAGGACTAAAGGTTCTGGATACAAATAAACAGTACTATTTAGTTGATAATAAAACAGAGCTGGATTATTATATTTTACTGCCACTTTCTTTTTAGCAACAATCGTCAAATCACTGAGTGAAATGAGATGTTTTCTATGGTTTATTGCCAAGAATCATCAAGAGAAAAATACCTATACATGAGATACTAGATGTATAGGAGGGCAGTATAATGACAAAAAAATATGAAGTAAAAACATTGGGTAGTGTGAAGCAAGATGAGAAAGGGTTCTTTTTAGAAATTGATAAAGAGTATCAGAAAGCTTTATTAAATATTGAAGGGTTTAGCCATTTAAATGTTCTATGGTGGGCAACGGAATTTGATGATGAGACTTATAGAAGTTTTACAGTGTCAAAAAAGCCTTATAAGAAAGGGCCGGATCAACTGGGGATGTTTGCAACCCGGTCACCCATTAGACCCAATCCGATTTGTTTATCGATTGTACAAGTTTTATTTATAGAAGAGAATAAGGTTTATGTACCTTATATCGATGCTTATGTGGACACACCAATCATTGACATCAAACCCTATCATATGTGTACAGACAAGTTAGAACAGGCTCAGGTACCAAAATGGTGTCAACACTGGCCAAAATGTTATGAAGACTCAGGACAGTTTGACTGGGAATCAGAATTTGAAAATGCGTAGTTATGAAACCACTTTTTAGTGGTTTATTCTTTATTGTGAAGAAGACTTTAAAACCTGACTGCAAACTTCTGATTTGCAGGGGGTTATGATAAGGTACTTCCTTTAGTGATACTATT
This sequence comes from Peptostreptococcaceae bacterium, assembly GCA_013619035.1. The sequence continues at coordinate 184 of JABXKX010000319.1, read as the reverse complement.
GGAAGAAAGAGAAGTTAATCACTTTTTAATATTTTGCCATTTGAATTTTATGGTAAAATTAAAAGGAAGGTATTTACATTTGTAGAGAATGTGAAGATTCTCTTTTTAGTTTTTCTAAAAATCACAGAATTATTTCTAAATAGTTTCAAAAGACAATATAAATACTATGCACCCAATGAAATAT
>JABXKX010000527.1 GCA_013619035.1 Peptostreptococcaceae bacterium | reverse complement strand
ATCAGATAGTCATAAAATATTTGGAGGAATTATGAAAGAACCAATTTTAGTAGTTATGGCTGCAGGGATAGGCAGTCGTTATGGTGGATTAAAGCAAACTGATCCCGTCGGTTTAAATGGAGAGTTGATCATAGATTATTCAGTCCATGATGCAATCAAAGCTGGTTTTACAAAGGTTATTTTTATTATTAATAGAAAGATTGAAAATGAGTTTAAAGAAGTAATAGGCACACGATTAAAAGATTATATTCATGTTGAATATGCATATCAAGAGTTAACTGATTTGCCAAAAAATATTCTAATACCAACAAATAGAAAGAAACCTTGGGGCACGGCACATGCTATATATTCTGCAAGAAATCTAATAAATGCGCCTTTTGCTGTAATCAATGCAGATGATTACTATGGCATTGATGCATTTCAAAAGATGTATGATTTTCTAAGGTCTGAGACCTTAAAAGAATATGACTACTCCATGGTAGGCTATCAATTAAGAAATACCGTGACAGAACATGGTTATGTTTCTAGAGGGATTTGCAATGTTGATGATAATAATATTCTAGTCGACATAATTGAAAGAATTCATATTGAACAAAAAAGTGATGACATCATGTATTTGGAAAATGAACACTGGTACAAGTTAAAAGAAAATACTATTGTTTCTATGAATATGTGGGGATTTACTGGAACGATTCTTAAAGAAATAGATAAGCTGTTACCAACTTATTTAGAAACTGCAATAATTGATAATCCTTTAAAGTGTGAATTTTTCTTACCATATGTTGTAGATCAAGTTATTAAGAATAATATCGGTACGGTGAAAGTGCTTCATACAGATGAAAAATGGTATGGCGTCACTTACAGTGAAGACAAGAAGAAGGTTATGGATGCAATATCATCAATGATTGATAATGGAAAGTATCCACCTAAACTTTGGGGGGCACGCAAATGATAGAATTGACTACTCTGAAAAAAATATGTGAAGAATTTAAATTTGAAGGTGTTCTGACAGAGTGTTCACCATATGGGGATGGACATATTAATGATACATTCCTAGCAGTTTGTGAGGATAAATACGAAGAAAAGATACGCTATATTTTACAAAGGGTAAATCATCTTATTTTTAAGGAAACTGAACAGCTGATGTCAAATATTGAGAATATAACATTTTATCTTAGTGATATGGTCAGAGAAGTTGAGATTGAAGAGGGATATGAAGTTTTAAAGTTAATCAAAACAAAAAATGACAATTCATTCTATAAAGATGTAGAGGGGAACTACTGGAGGTCTTATGTATTTATAGAAAATGCTACAGGGCATACATTTGCAAAAGATAATACCATGCTTTACAGTGCTGGAAAAGCTTTTGGACAGTTTCAGTTGATGTTAAAAGACTATCCTGTAGACAGTTTGTTTGAAACCATAAAAGGGTTTCATCATACAAGAAATAGGTATAAAAGTTTTTTAGAAGTATTAGAAAAAGATGTTCACTTAAGAAGCAAGTTCTGTTTGGATGACATTCAATTTGTGAAAGATCATAAAACCATTACAACTATGATATTAGAGGCCTTAGAACAAGGCGAAATACCTTATAGAGTGACGCATAATGATACAAAACTCAATAATGTATTAATTGATAATGATAGCGGTATTGGACGATGCGTTATTGACTTGGATACAGTCATGCCAGGAAGTGCACTTTATGATTTTGGAGATGCGATAAGATCTTGTGGCAGTACCGTGGCTGAAGATGAGGAAAATTTAGAGTTATTAAAATTTGATACAGCTAGATTTGATGCTTATTCAAATGGATTCCTTGAAGTGTTAAATCATGAACTTACAAAAAAAGAAATAGAATTACTGCCTTACTCAGCAATTATTATGACATTTGAATGTGGCATGAGATTCTTAACAGATTTCTTAGATGGAGATAATTATTTTAAAGTTCATAAAGAAAATCATAATTTAATTAGAGCAAAAAATCAATTTAAATTTGTTAAAGAAATGGAAAATAATTTAGAGGTAATGATAGATATTGTTAACAGATATTGCTAACTGTATTTTGATATAAGGGGATAATAACAAAGCAAATAGGAGGGGAACATGAAGAAGTTTAGAAGCGTACTGGTATTAACGTTAATAGTAATGATGGTGTTTACAGCATGTAATCCAGCGACATCAAATGAAGGAAATTCGAATCAAGAAGTTGCAACACAAGGTGGTTCAGGTTTATCGGGAGAGTTAGTCTATTGGTCTATGTGGAACTCTACAGAACCACAAGCATTAGCAATTAATGAAGCGATTGAAGATTTTATGAAAATTCATCCAGATGTAAAAATTGATATCAACTGGAATGGTCGTGAGATTCGTAAAACACTTCAACCAGCACTTGATAATGGTCAGCAAATTGACATTTGGGATGAAGACCTTGAACGTGTTACTAAAAACTGGGGTTCTTATGCCTTAAATCTAGATGATTATATTACTAAACCATATGCTAACACGGATGGCAAGCCTTATGAAGAAGCAGTTATGGGTAATCTATTTGAATTAGCGAGACACTTCTCTGATGATGGTAGTGTTTATGCGGTACCATATCAGCCATTTGTATTTGCATTTATGTATAATAAAGCACATTTTGAAACAGCGGGTATTGAGACAGCGCCACAGACTTGGGAAGAATTTAATGCAGCTTGTGAAAAACTAAAAGCTGCTGGTTTTGTTCCTATGACAACAGATGATGCTTATATTGATACATTACTAGGATATCATTTATCAAGATATAAAGGTTATGAATGGGTTGAGGAATTAGTTAAAGATAAATCAAATGAAATGTGGAATGATCCTGCTGTTATGAAAACCGCTAAAGATTTCCAAAATCTTGTTGATAACGGTTATATAAGTGATACGGTTGGATCTAATAAATGGCCTGCAGGTCAACAAGATATCGCTGCAGGAACAGTATCAATGTACTTAAATGGTACTTGGTTAGTGAATGAAATTATGGGATCTACAGGACCTGACTTTGAATGGGGTACGTTCTCATATCCTGCAGTAGATGGTGGTGTTAACGGCGTTAGTGCAGCAAACTATGGTGCACAAGCATTCCAAATTAATAAAGATTCTGAAAACAAAGATATTGCATTTGAATTACTTGCTCACTTAACAACAGGTAAATGGGATAGTGAAATAGCGAATAGATCATTTGGAGTACCGGTGAGTGGAAGTGCGGTATGGCCAACTCAATTACTAGAAGCAAAAGTTGTGTTTGAGCAATTAGATACAGTTTATCCTTGGGCAGGTGGTATTCAAGCCGATACTGATAAGCTACCAATTATTGCAGAAGCATTTACAAAACTTTTAGGTGGCAAGTACACTGCAGAAGAATTTATTGAAGCAATGAAATAAATGAATTAACAATTGTCATATTCGTGGTATCACTGCGAATATGACAATTAATCTAAGGAGATCAAGATGAAAAAAAGCAAATTAATGATGATCGTTTTTCTGACACCAGCGGTGCTTTCTTATATGGTCATTTTCTTATATCCATCTATACGAACATCGTTTATGAGTTTATTTCGTGTAGAAAATGTTACAGATGCAATGAGCAAATGGCAGTATGTTGGTTTAGATAATTATCAAGCACTTAAAGAAAGTTCATTATTTGTTCAATCCATGAAAAACCTCGTTAATATTTGGTTTTGGGGAGGCGTTATTGTATTTACTTTAGCCATAGTTTTTTCTGTTATTCTGACTTCAGGCGTAAAATTTAAATCCTTCTATAGAGCGATTATATATCTTCCAAATGTAGTCTCAGCAGTAGCAATGGGAACCATGTGGATGCAATATGTATACAGTTCAAGATATGGTCTTTTTAAGGAAGTATTTGAATCTATTGGCTTGGATAAAATGGCAGCCATTCAATGGACCAGTCCAGATATGATCTTTATCAGTTTATTGATAGCATATTGTTTTGGCATGGTTGGATATTATATGTTAATTTTTATGGCAGCCATGGAAAACATACCAATATCTTTTTATGAAGCTGCAACTTTAGCAGGCGCAAATGTCTTCCAGAAATTTTATTATATTACATTACCATTATTAAAAGATGTTTTTAGAACGAATATTGTTTTATGGACAATAAGTTCGGTTGCATTTTTCATTTGGTCTCAAGTCTTTTCACCATTAAATCCAGAACCCGGTACTGTTACGCCTATGGTTTATATGTATCAAATGGTATTTGGTAATAATATGGTTGTTACGGATAGAAATGTTGGTGCAGGTGCAGCAGTAGGTGTTATATTAACAGTCATTGTTGTTGTCATGTTTGTCATTACTACAAGATTATTAAAAGATGAAGAATATGAATATTAGAAGGGGGATGTAAAATGTATCAGAAGAAAAAATTTCAGTCAACACGGAAAACAGCCCTATTACCAGGATATGCAATACTAAATTTATGGGTTCTATTTACATTCTTTATTATTGGTTGGATCTTTGTAGCATCATTATCAACAACATCAGGTATATTTTCGGGTAAAGTCTTAAGTTCAGGATTTAATCCTATAAACTATGTTAATGCGTTATTTACTCATAATGTTGCCACATATTTCAAAAATTCTTTAATATATACTTTGACGGCATGTACCGGTGTTATTTTGGTAGCTGCACCAGCAGCTTATGTCTTGGCTAGATTCAAATTCAAATTTAGCAAAGTTTTA
>JABXKX010000432.1 GCA_013619035.1 Peptostreptococcaceae bacterium | reverse complement strand
AATGATCGGTTCATCTCCACAAAGAACTCAGCGCCCATTTTTCTATTGTAAAACTGTTGTGCAAAATTTTTAATATCTTCAGAAATATTCGGATTATAAAGTTTTGTTTTTTCTTGATACATATCTTCTAATTCATCTTCTGATAGCCTTTTATAAGTTTCCTCAAATACCACATGTTTTGTATCAAAACGATACCTCGGAGTCGGTCTATGATCATAATGTCCTAAAACCAACATGGCGGCAGGAAAAACATATTCCGGTAAGTCAAATAACTCTTTGTGATATTCAAAATTCTCCATGATATCACCGATATAACAACTGCCGACACCATAGTGTTCTGCTGCAAGTACAGCACTTTCTGAAGCAATCAAAGCATCGTTAATACCGAGTATGGCATCTGCAAGTGTTGGACCTTCATAGTGTCTATTGGTATTCTCAGCATATTCTTTTACATCATTTTGTAAAAGATAGTGATGCCACTTATAAAGATCCACTAAAAATATAAGTGCTGTATCTGCATCTTTGATAAACGGTTGATGATCGCAAGAAACACTGAGTTTTTCTAACGTGTCTGAATTTTTTATTGTTAGAATGGTATATGGTACCATATTGCCTGCTGTAGGTGCTTTTATAGCCGATTCTAAGATTGAACTCAGCACCTCTTCTTCTATTTTATTGTTATTAAATTTTCTGATACTTACGCGGTTTTTAATGATATCCATTGTTGTCATAAATGATTCCCCCTCTATAAGCTTACCATATACGAACCGTTTATATAACATTATTTATATGATATGATAAAAGCCGAGGTGATTTAAATGAAAATTGTTTTAGTCAATGGTTCAGTCAAAAAAGGAACCACTTATGAAGTGTTACAATTAATCGAAAAAACACTGTCAGAACTCGGAGATTACGAATTTGAGTATATCCATATGTCTGATACCGATCTGGATTACTGTAAGTCTTGTTTCCAGTGTTTTATAAAAGGTGAAAATAAGTGTTTTCAATATGATAAATCTTATGTTTTTAAAAAACAGCTACTTGAAGCAGAGGGTATCATTTTTTCATCTCCGGTTTATGCAATGAATATATCTGGTGCCATGAAGAACTTTATAGATTCTATTACATATCTTTTTCATCGACCAGAATTTCAAACTAAAAAAGGGATGGCTGTTTCTACAACAATGGGATCTTCTGCAAAATCAAGTGCTCAGTATTTAAAATCGGTTCTAAAAGCATTTGGCGTAAATGAGTGTTCCACTTTAGCGGTTACTCAATTCGGACAATCAATTGAAACCTCTGAGAAACTTCAAAAACAGATTATTAAAGCGGCAACAAAATTTCATAACATGCTTAATAAACCTGCTAAATCACCTTCCTTAAAAGATGTTCTTTGGTTTAATATGTGGAAAGCAAGCACTCAAATCACGAAGGAAAGAGATTATGAACATTGGCAAAGCCAAGGCTGGTACAACAGCTCATATTACTTTGATATCAAAATCAACCCAATAAAAAAACTTATAGGGTTTATCACCTATAAGTTTTTCAGAATGGTTATGCCTTCTAAATAAAAAACCGCAGCTTCATAGCTGCGGTTTTCATATTCTACAGCTTATGCAGCTGATTCTTCTACTTCTTTAGACTCCGTTTTAAATACAAGATTTAAAACTAAGTTTAGTAAAACACCAACGATAGCAGCTAAACTTAAGCCTGTTAACATAACTGTATCTGATACAGGAATACCAAGTGTAATACCTTTATAAGTTGCTAAATAGCTTGTTCCTAAACCGATGATTAACATTGTTGCCATAACAATTGTTGAATGAGCATTAAACTCTACTTTGCTGTCTTTGATCATCTTAACACCAATCCAAGCAATCATACCGAATAACATGAATGAGATACCACCCATTACAGCTACTGGAATTGTTTGAAGAACTGCTCCGAATTTTCCTACCAGTGCTAAAAGGATTGCAAATACTGCTGCAATTCTTAAGTTTCTTGGATCATAATTTTTAGTAATCGCAAGAACACTTGTGTTTTCACCATAAGTTGTATTAGCTGGTCCACCAATAAGTGCTGCAAACATTGTTGCTAAACCATCACCTAGAAGTGTTCTATTTAATCCAGGATCTTTTAAGAAATCCTGACCAACTACAGTACCATTTGTTGTTACATCACCAATATGTTCCATGAATACTGCAAGTACAACCGGAACAATTGTGATGATTGCTGGTAAACTAAACTTTGGAAGTGTCATCTCTGGAATAGCAAATATACTTGCATTTGTTATTGGAGAGAAATCTAAAATAGGTGTCCCTGAAATGATTCCGATGATTAACGCTGTTACATAACCCATAATAACTGCCAATAAAATTGACATTTGTTTTGCTAAGCCTTTAGCAAAGGTATTAATTAAAATAACATATAGTAATGTTAATCCTGCTAATAAAAAGTTAAGTGATGCCATATCGAATGCTACTGGTATCAATGTTAAACCGATGATTATAATCATTGGTCCAATAACATATGCCGGTAAAATTTTTTGAAGCGTTGAAACTTTAACTTTTCCTATAAATAATGAAATAATGACGTAAACCAAACCTGCAACCATTAAACCACCTTGTGCATAAGCTAAATCACCACCATGCATTTCTTTAACGGCTAAAATAACTGCTATAAATGAAAACGATGAGCCTAAAAATACTGGAACTTTTCTTTTAGTAACAAAATGAAATAGTAAGGTACCAATACCGGCTGCTAATAGGGCTACTGCTGGGTTGAATCCTGTAATTGCTGGTACCAATACTGTTGCACCAAACATCGCTACAAGATGTTGTAAACCTAGAATCAGGTTCTTGAATGTTAGTTTATTATCCATCGTATCCTCCTTTTGGTCTCACAGGACCATTTTAAAGCAATCAAAAAAGACTTCTGCGCAAACAAAAGTCTTAACGACATATTCAATCTTTGATGTGACTCGCACATCTTTAAAGACTTTTATCTTTACTAAATATAGCATACAATATTTTCATTTTCAATACTTAATTTACATATTCAGTAACATTTCAATATGTGGAATATCATCCTCTAAATATTCTTCAGAGACAATTTCAAAGCCGAGTGATGCATAAAACTTCTGTAAGTATGCTTGTGCTGAAATTCTTACAACCGTTTCATTTAAAACTTCTTTAATATAGTCAATACTTTCGTCCATAATCAGTTTACCTATTTTTTTATCTCGGTGAGTTTCTTTTACTAAAACGCGACCAATTGACATTTCATTATAAGACTGACCATGATTTAAAATTCTTAAATACCCTACCAGTTCATCCCCATCGTAACAACATAAATGATAGGCATCTGTATCTTTTCCATCAATATCTTGATACACACAAGTCTGTTCTACTACAAAAACTTCATTTCGAAGTTTCATAATCTGATACAATTCGTCTTTGGTTAATAGGTCATAATGTTTGATGTTATATGTCATTTACTTGCCTCTTTTCTCTATAAAATGGATCTGTCATATCATAAACCGTCACACGGTTTTTACCTGTTAATTTTGATTTATACATAGCCTTATCTGCTTTATCTACTAAATCATCAAAAGACGTAATAGAAAAATGATACCCCATCACCCCTAAACTAATACTTCTATTAATTTTATAAGGTGCTATAGATATTATATGTTCTTCAATTTTTTTTCTAAGTTTTTCTGCAACGACTGCTGCTTGTTCTGGTGTTGTATTGGGTAGTAGTATTGCAAATTCTTCACCACCATAACGTGCTAAAAGGTCAGTTTCTCTAATGGTTTCTCTTGAAGCCTCTGCCATGCTTTTTAGAACAACATCTCCCACAAGATGACCATATTCATCATTAACACTTTTAAAGGAGTCAATATCGTAAATAATAACTGCAAATTGATTGCCTCCTCTTTCTGCAATTTTAAAAGATTCTTCACCTCTTTTTAAGAACGTTCTTCTATTGTATAAATTGGTTAATGCATCTGTCGTAGCCATGCTGTACAGTTGATCCCTTGCAGAAAATATTTCTTTTGAGAGATAATACAGTACAATTAATAGACCCATAAAAGCTATAAACAACGCAATCGAATAATAATATTTCTCATAAACTAAATAATCTTGAAAGGTTGGCACCAGTGGTGATAACTCGCAGGCATAAAAAGCTGCTATACCTAAGAAGGATAACCCATAAATACTCACTCTTTCATAAGGGATATTAAAATCTAATAGAAGGAATATAACAACAATTAGTGGAAATACCTGATAGTGAAACCCATACCCTTTCCCAAATATGATTACGCCTTGAATTAAGACCAATACAATCGAAGTCATAATAGCGATGTATCTTGTAAAGGTTTGAATTCTTCTTCTTAAAAGTCCAGCGAGGGTCATAAAAACAAAAGCACCAACAATCTGAAGGTACGCAGCATAATTTGCACCTATTGCTATGAATGAGATGGCAAATAACACACATACCATCATAGATATAACTGTAAATACCAATGATAAAGTATACTTTGTTTCTTCTCTATAATGGTTATAACTCTTTACCTTTACATCCATAATGCCTCCTGTATTATGTCATCAACCTCAAAAATGTCTTTACTAAGTCTGGATCAAATTGTGTCCCTGCACATGATCTCAGTTCTTCTATAGCTGCTTCTTGATTCATGGCTTTTCTATAAGGTGCATCATGTGTCATAACAACATATGCATCTACTATTGATATAATCCTAGATAAAATCGGTATCTGTTCTCCTTTTATACCATCTGGATAACCATTGCCATCATACCATTCATGATGGTGTAATATGTAATCTGCAACATTAATCGTCGTTGGTGCCGCTTTTAAAATACTGTAACCAAAATAAGCATGTCCTTTAACCAATTCATACTCCTCATCACTTAACGATGAAGGTTTATTTAAGATATCATTGGGTACACCAATTTTTCCTATATCGTGTAGTTTTGCAACAATTCCCAAATCATCCATTAAACTCGATGCTAGATTTAATTCTCTACCCAACATTATCGCATAGTAAACAACCGATTCAGAATGTTCTTTATCTTCAAAGTTATGTTGTTCAAGCATGGTTTGTAATGTGTTCAAAAACATCCCTGTTGTACTTTTGCTGTAAGTCATTTTATTTCTGTACATGTTGTTATCTGCTTGTTTAAATATTTCATCGGTGGTTGTATCTTTATCTAATTTTGTTGAATAACCTAAAGCGATACTAGGATTTCCAATTAAATCAACTTCTGTTTCTAAACACAGTTCTCTAATTCTATCACAGATTGCAATCGCACCATTTTCATTGGTATTTGGACATATAATCGCAAATTCATCTCCACCAATTCTACAAACCACATCTTTTTCTCTACAGGATTTCACACAAATATCAGCCATATCCTGAAGTAATTCATCTCCTTTTTTATGACCAAAATGATCATTTAATACTTTCAAACCGTTCATATCACCTACTATAATTGAAAACGGATAACAACTTCTTCTATCTAATCCCTCAATCACTTCATCAAAATAAGCTCTATTGTAAACATTGGTAAGCTTATCATGGTAACTTAAAAATCGGATTCTTTGTTCATCCACTTTTCTTTCGGAGACATCAACAGCAACAATCTCAATTTCTTCTTCAATAGAATCAATGATATTGGTTGAGACATTTAAGGTTTTAATTTTTCCGTTTTCACAAATGACTTCAACATCATAACTTTCATCTATGAACTCTTTACCTTGGTTAAGAATTAAAAACAAATCATTTACATCATAAAGTATACTTCTTATATCTTGATTCTTAATATCTTTCAAGTCATACCCTAATGTACTTCTAAACATCTTATTGGTAGCATTTATCTTTCCATCTAAAGACATGGTAAAAATGATCACACTTGAGTTTTCAAATATACGCTGATACCGCTCTTTGCTACGTTCAAGTTTTTCTTCTAAAAGCTTTTGTTCTGTGATATCAATAATAATGCCCTTTTCATTCACAATGAGGCCATTTTCTTTATCATAAAGTATACGTTCTTCAACCCATCTCGTCTGACTGTCTTTAGTAACTATTCTATATCGATGACTATAGGTCTCACCCATCTGTCTTGCTGAATACACTTCATTTTTGACTCTATGTCGATCCTCAGGATGTACAAACTCCCAATAATCACTTAAGTCGCCTTCATAAAAATCTTCTGGTACATAACCATATTGATCTATATTTGCAGAAACAAATTTTGTTGGGATATCAATATCAAGTGTCCATTCAAAAACAACTATTTTACTGTTTTTTACAATATCGTAAGCGTAATGTGATTCAATGAATGATTCTTTGTCGGAATATTCAACAAATTCACTGCGTTTCTTAACCATAATCCCCCCAAGAGTTTTACAACATCCAATATTTTATGAAGAAGAGAGAAACTCTCTTCTCTTTATAAGTACAGTACAACTGGGCAGTGATCACTTCCCATAGTCTCTGCATGAATTTCAGCATCTTTAATTGTTTCTTTGAAATTCTCTGACACTATGAAATAATCGATTCTCCATCCAGTATTATTCTCTCTTGCTTTCCCCATATATGACCACCAAGAATAAGCGCCTATTTTTTCAGGATATAAATATCTAAAGGTATCAACATAACCATCTTCTAATAAAGCGGTCATTTTATCTCGTTCTTCTTGGGTAAATCCAGCATTCTTTTTATTACTTTTCGGATTTTTCAAATCAATTTCCTGATGTGCAACATTTAGATCACCACATAATACAACGGGTTTAGACGTTTTCAAACCATCTAAGTAATCCTTAAAATCATCTTCCCAAACCTCTCTATAATCTAATCTCAACAACCCTCTTTTTGAATTAGGCGTATAACATGTTACCAAATAGAAGTCTTTATATTCTAGAGTGATTACACGACCTTCTTGATCATGTTCTTCTATACCAATACCATAAGTTTCACCGATTGGTTTTTCTTTAGTAAATACGGCAGTCCCTGAATAACCTTTTTTAACGGCATAATTCCAGTAAGTATGATACCCTGGTAAATCCATTTCTATTTGGCCTTCTTGTAATTTAATTTCTTGTAAACAGAAAATATCTGCATCCATTTCATTAAAATAATCCATAAAGCCCTTTTTCATAACAGCTCTTAAGCCATTTACATTCCAAGATATTAATTTCATCAGGTCTCCTTAAACTAGATTTGTACGGCTCAATTCTTCTGGCCATACATGTAGTGTATTTTTATAGACTTTTCTAAAGTAATAGAGTGCTAAAACCAGCCCTACCGCTTCAGCAATTAAAAAAGCATACCATAACATATCCAACGAATAATTTCCTAACCAAGATGCTAAAGGTAATAAAACGATGATTTGTCGAACAAATGTGACAATCATACTGTAATGTGCTTTACCCATACCTTGGAAAGAGGTACTGATTACAATCGTTACGGCTACCAATGGAAACATCAAGCTGATTCGTTTAAACGCTATCAATCCAATATCTACCATTTGCTCACTGCTCTTAAACATCATCAGCAAATCTTTTGTGAAGACTTGGAAAATAACAAATCCAAGCATCATATATATAAACGCCATCATGCCTGAAAATTTCATTGCATCGATGATACGTTTTTTGTTTTTTGAGCCAAAGTTGAAACCTATAACAGGCATTGTACCTTGAGAAATACCAAACACAGGCATAAAAACTAGAGATTGAAGCCTGTAATAGATACCAAGTACTGCAACTGAAGTTTCATCTATATTTGATAAAGTCTTATTCAAGACTGTTAACATAATAGCAACGAGTCCTTGCATAATAGCTGCAGGCAAACCTACCAATATAATTTTTTTTGCAATTTTTGAACTGTATTTAAAGTTTTTCAAATCTAGGGTTAAATAATTCTTACCTTTAAAGAGTGTATAGAAAACATATAACATTGATATAAATTGTGCTGTTACCGTTGCAATCGCTGCGCCAGTTACACCCAATTTAGGAAAACCAAACAATCCAAATATCATAATCGGATCTAAAATAATATTGGTAATCGCACCAATTAATTGTGCTTTCATTGGTTTTTTCATCTCACCACTACCTTGCAAGATGCTCATGCCAGCCTGAGCGAAGATTCTACCAAATGAAAATATTAATATGATTCTAGCATAAGAAATACCATATTCTAAGACCAAAGGATCATTTGTGAACCATCTAAAGAAATCATCTACAAAAAATATACCCAAGATAGCAACAAGAATATAAAGTACACCCGCTAAAATATACCCATGTTCAGCAATATTAACAGCTGTTTTATAATCTCCTTCACCAAGTTTTCTAGAAACGGCTGAATTGATACCAATCCCCAATCCGACAAAACATGCAATTAAAACCAATTGTATCGGGAAAGCGAGTGATACTGCTTTTAAAGCTTCTTCACCTATTCTAGCAACGAACAAGGAATCCACAAAATTATAAAGCGCTTGAACCATCATTGAGATAATCGCAGGAAGTGACATACTTAAGATTAATGCAGGTATAGGCATTATACCCATTTTATTACTCTTCATTACCATTTCCCTCATTTCTTTTTATGATCAGTAGTTCGCCTTTAAATTTCGTCTCTAAATACAAAGTGTTTTTGTCAACCATTCTAATAAAAGAACCATATAAAAGATGTTCTAATTCATTAGCAGTTACAAAGCCTTTTACTTCTAAGAATTCCGAACTGAACTCGTATATATGATCAAAATACATATCAACACCTGCATCTACAAGGAAATACTCAACGCCTAGTTTGTCTTTAGACAACATTAACATATAATTTTTTTTCTCATTATAATAAACTTGAGAAGATCTTATGAGATTGTCTTCATTGCCTAAATAAGCATCATATTTACCAATCAATCGAGATTCGGATAACAATAATTCCAAATTGGTTAATTTGGTGGTCTGAATACTTCTCTTTTCTCTTAAAAGTGCTTGTTTATAAACCTCAAATTTTTCGTCACCTTCACGAATAATCTGTTTTGCTCCATTTATATCTTCAATAATAACGACCAATAAACCTTCTGAAGTAATTTTATTATACATACTTACAGCTTCTGATTCAGGTTCTATAAATGATACAATCGTACCATCTTCTAATACGACTTCTGTAAAATTGACAATCGAATTTTCGACGCCTAAATCCTCTTTCGTAAAACCTGTTGTAGCGATATCAACGATTCCTGATCGAATACCTTGAAACTCAAACATTTCATACGCAAACTCTGCTACTTCATCTTTTTTAAAGATACTGGTCATATCGAAAGACTCATCAGAATCATCTGAGATATAATCTATACGTCTATTTGGAAGTGTCATCGGTTTATTGTACTTTTCAGTTGTCAATAACACCATCATGATGCTACAAAAAATCAGAGCAAATATAATAAATGTATTTTTATTTTCTCTCATGATGCCCTCTCAGTGATCTAAAGATTCGCTTTCATATCATTTACTGCCAATCGTGCCAATTGTTCAAATTTAACTTCGTATGTTGCTTCTATAATAAACCAAGCCAACATTGGACCTTTGTTTTTAAATGGATTTAAATACTCATATTCGGTTATACCTAATGCTTCTATATCAAAGCCTTTGCCCAGTTTAGATACCATTTGATTATTATACTCAAAACAAAATACTTTACCTTTATAAGTCAAGCCATTACAAGACATCATCTTGCCCATTTCGATTAATGGCTCTTCAGATTTTAAATAAAAAAACAATTGTTCTAACATACTTAACTCCTAATAGTCATCTACTACTTTCTTATAACGAGCCAATATCGCTTTATTCACCTTTGATGCATGCTTCTTAAATCTTTTCGGTGAACTGATGAATTGAATACCGAGTCGAATAAAGAAGTGTCTGAAATAATGTTTTTTTGGAAAATCATACAATTTATTTGCCTTATAATAGTCATGATCATCAATCATCAAACTTCTCATATTAAAAATAAGATCTCTAAAAACCTTCATACCACCAATACCATAAAACGATGTTTTAGGAATTGGTTTCTTCTCCATAAAATAGTCGATCTCATCACATAATCGTTTGATTTGTTTTAAGATATCATTACTTTCATTGGTTACAGGTTCAAATAAAGTCATATGACCCACATGAGCTCTTGCTTCTATAATATGTTTTAAATTATGTTCGTGATTGTAATGTCCCGTCAGTAAATAACAAGTTGCTTTATTCTTTGTATTAACACGATGTCCATTATAAAACGCTCGATCATCTATTAATTTAAAATCTTCATGTAAATAGTGATTTTTTATATCCGAAGCGTAAACCAGTATGTCAGCTTCCATTATTTTATTTTGATACATCTCTTCAAATTCATCTCTATAAATACAATGACCTATAAAAGTACATTTAAGGCACCCTAAACAGCCACCCTGAATATTGATATTCGAAATATCGAGTCGATGCACTTCATAATTACAAAGATTTTCAACGGCTGATATCATATATTTTAAAGTCTCTGAATATGATTCTCCGTTATAAACAACTAATATTTTAGAGGGTGATTTGTCTGGTTCAGGGACTTGACTGTATTTAAAATGATACAATTCCTGAACAGTCTGTTTTATATTAGGATACGTAAGATTATGTTCGGTGGTATATAGGACTTGATCCATAAAGCCAATCATTTTATGACGTCCAGGCTCTTTTAACATCTCACCCATGTCTGCCATCAAACCTTCAATATGTATCATCTCCAAGTCTTTTAATTGAGTTTTCATATAGTCATATGCTGTGATATCAAAGAAGTGTTTTGATGTTGAAAGTTGTACAGTATAAACATCTTTTAACAACTGTTTCTTTGGATGACTTTGAAGTCTATTCATAAACAACATCAACTGATACGGTACAGAAAATGTGTACACTGGATAAGCCCACAACACACAATCAAAAGTGCTCATCTTCTCTATCAACTCACCTAAAAGCTCATCATGATATGTCTTTATCATCTTGCCAATATGTATATATTCAAATGTAATTGATTTATAATGTTTCTCTAAAAATAATACATGATGATAACTTACACCCATATCACCTTTAGGGCTGCCATTTAGCACTAGAATTTTCAATATATCACCTCTATTTTATTATACACTTAAATGGGATAGATTATAACCAATATTTAGTAATTCCGTTCAATTTCTACAGATATACTATAAGTGTATTTCTTCATACTTTTTAGTGTTATACCAACAATGCTTTAAATTATTAGTCATATATGTTTGAACAACGGTTTGCAACTATACAGCCTTAACGAATATGAGTGGGAATTGGAATTATATAAGAACAAAAAAATAACCAACCGCATAGTTGATTATTTTTAAAGGTTAATTCAATCCTTCAATTTCCTTATTTTCAATGCGTTTAATTAATTCTAAAACTTTAGTTCTAACCAATTCTCTAGTGACTCTAAAATCTTCTATCGGTCCACCAGAGGGATCCTCTAATCCCCAGTCTTCAGAATGTTTATTGGGTACAAACGGGCATGTTACATTACACCCCATAGTAATTAATAAATCCAGTTCTTCTGGAATATCTGATAATAATTTTGGATGATGTGATGACATATCCACGCCTGCTTCTTCCATCACTTCAACTGCCAAAGGTTTAACTTCAGGATAGTTTTCAGTGCCTGCAGAATAGGCTTCAAATATATCTTTTCCTAAAGTTTTTGCAAAGCCTTCTGCCATTTGTGATCTACAAGAATTATGAACACATACAAATGCCACTTTTATCATATTACGCCTCCTTAAACCAGTGTCTTGTTTTATTAGCTATATTCACCAACATCAACATCACCGGTACTTCTACCAATACACCAACAACTGTTGCGAGTGTCGCGCCAGATTGTAAACCAAATAATGAAATCGCCACCGCTACTGCAAGTTCAAAGAAGTTACTTGCACCAATCAATGCAGCAGGGGCTGCTATTTTATGTTCCAACTTCATCCATTTCGCACCTAAGTACGCTATTGTAAAGATAAAGAAGGTTTGAATTGTTAGTGGAATTGCAATCAACAGGATATGAACAGGATTTGACAAAATAATTTCTCCTTGGAACGAAAAGATAATGACAAGTGTTAATAACAAACCCGCAACTGTAATACCCTCAAATTTCTTTAAAAAGACTTCATTAAAATAAGTTTCACCTTTTGTTCTTATTATATGTGTTCTAGAAATATAACCTGCAAGTAGAGGAATGACTACAAATAATACCACGGATAAAAATAAAGTATTATAAGGTACTAGAACATCTGTAATACCGAGTAGAAATGCTACGATCGGTGTAAATGCTACCAATAAGATTAAATCGTTAACAGCAACTTGTACAAGTGTATAAGCAGCATCCCCTTTGGTTAAATGACTCCATACAAATACCATTGCTGTACATGGAGCGGCGCCTAAAAGCACTGCACCTGCAAGATATTGATTTGAAAGTTCTAATGGTATCCACGTCCTAAAAACAACTTTGAAGAAAAATGCTGCTATTAAATACATTGTAAACGGTTTAATCAACCAGTTGGTGCCACAGGTTAATAACAAACCTTTAGGTCTTTTCGTTGCATTTACAATACTTTTAAAATCAACCTTTAACATCATTGGATAAATCATCAACCAAATTAGAATGGCAACCGGAAGTGACACTTGTGCATACTCAAATTTGCTAAGTGTGTCTGGAATGATAGGTAAAAATTTACCGATCGCAATCCCTACAACAATACATAATGCTACCCAAATGGTCAAATAACGACCAAAAAAATCCATGTCTTGTGATGCTTTTGCTTTCATATGTCCTCCTAGGTAATCAATTGAATCACACGTTTTGAATCCTCACGAATATCTGTACATGTTAAATTCAATGATTGATACTTGTTTAACCGTTTACTATCCTCTTTATAAAGTTCGCTTTCCTTCATTTCTTCTTTTAAATATTCAAAGAGCATTTTATGATTTTCTTCAAAGTTCTTTGATACTTTATAATGTACCCATTGAGCATCTTTAGTGGACTCAATTATCTTAACATTTTTTAATTTCAACAAATGCCTTGATGTATTCGATTGATTCATCTCCAAAATAGTTTCAATTTCACAGACACAAAGTTCTGTTTCTAATAAAATATTGAAGAGTCGGAGTCGGTTCGCGTCAGCCAAGGCTTTTAATATTCCAATCATTTTTTCTCCTTATATTCTTATATTCGATTTCACTCATATACTATCAAACTACACCTCTTTAGTCAACAATTTTTCTGTTAAATCTATGTTAATAATTGTCAGAACACTCCGAATATCCTAACTTCTTATTTTCAGGACATATGTCCTGCTTTGTGATACAGTATAGATGTATACTACAGCTAAAGGAGATAAATATGATAATTCTTAATGATGACAAACTATTAAATCACTATATAAAGAAACATGAAATAGAAACTTTATTTGATACGGATATGAAACAATATATGACACTGGTTCAATATGAACGTGGTGAAGACATATTAGTTGCTGGAGAGAGCATGCCCTACTTCTATTTAATTGTTGAAGGCAAAGCAAAAATATTTAGAACTTTGGAAAATGGAAAAAGTGTTTTAATAAGATTCTCAAGGCCCTTATCAGAACTCGGTAGTTTAGAGCTTCTGCAAGAAAAAAGAGTTGTGGACTCTGAAGTTCAATCCATATATGGTGTTACAGCCATAAGAATCCCTTTTGAGGACTTAGAAGAAGCCACAAAACATGATGTAACCTTTTTAAGATATATTGTAAGCAGGTTGAGTACAAAGTTGGAAACAGCCTCTAAAGCGGCTTCTTTAAATGCCTCGTATCCTTTTAAGAATCGATTTGCAAGTTATTTAATCTCATTAACTCGTATGGACTCAGTGCAACGAATTGATGAAATCAATTTTGAGAAACTGACCGATCTAGCAACTTTTTTAGGGACCAGTTATCGACATCTAAATCGTGTGATACAAAACTTTGAAAAAGAAGGTATGATTGTTAAAAAGGATAAAAAGTTCATTATCCTTGATTATCAGAAACTCGAAGAATTAGCAGGAGGCTATTATGAATAAATTTGTACTATATGCACTCATTTTTATAATGGGTATCTTCACAGCAAATATGAATGCAGCCAATGGTATATTTGCTTCAAAAGTAGGACTTTTGGAAAGTGTTCTAGTCATCCACTTAATTGGTTTGATGATGTCTTCTATATACTTCCTATTTTTAGAAAAGAATAAGAAAAGATCTGCGTTATCATTAATCAAAACCAAACCATATCTATTATTAGGCGGTTTTATTGGTTCGTTTGCTGTTGTTTCCATTTCATTTGCAGTGCAAGAGATTGGTGTCTTATTGGTATCAACAGCACTAATAGCTGGCCAATTCATCTTTTCTTTTGTGATTGATATGAAGGGTTGGTTTGGTTTTGACAAACTTGAACTGACAAAATCAAAAGTGGCATCTATCATCATTATGATAGCCGGCGTTACTTTGTTAAGTCTATAAGGAGGTCTTATGGTTTTATTATTAAGTGTTGCAACGGGTATGATCTTCATCATCACTAAAACATTAAATATGCTACTCTCTAAAGAAGTTGGTATTTATAAAAGTAATATAGTTAATCACGTGACTGGTACGATTGGGGCATTATTATTTATCTTACTGTTTTTACGAAATAGTGACTTTCAATTAGTAGATTTAACACATATAGGCATCTACCCTCTACTCGGTGGTATTTTAGGAGCAACATTTGTTGCATTATCCAATTACACGTTTTCAAAAACTAAAGTTTTGATATCGACAGTCTTAATCCTTATAGGTCAAACGATTGCTTCAGTGGTTATCGACTACTATACCCTTGGCGAAATAGTCTCTGTAAAAACCCTTATCGGTACTTTGATGATTATCTTTGCTGTTATTATATATAGCACACCAAGTGCTAAAAAATCTTAGAACTTTATAAAGTTCTTTTTTTTTATTGACTTTATGAACAATGTTCATTATAATCTATATTAGTAAATGAACAACGTTCATAAAGGAGGAAGATATGCCTAAAATTATAAAAGATTTAAAACCTCAAATAAAACAAGCTGCCATAGAGCTTTATGAAACCATTGGTTATGACAAAGTTAGTATGCGCGGCATTGCGACTAAACTTGGTATTGCTGTTGGCACTTTGTATAATTACTATCCTAATAAAGATACTTTGTTTTTATCTTCTTTAGAAGAAAGCTGGTTATTAACAATAGAGAATATCGAACAACATATCGCCAAAAGCGAGGATCCTAAAGAACGTCTTCAATTATTAATCTCAACACTATATGATGACATGATTGAAAGAAAAGGACTTGGGAAAGAATTGTTTTCTAAAAACAGCGATCATCTCGATTCTATGTCACATATTTTTACTAAGTTACAAGATTTAATGATTGAGTTGATACATGATTATAATCCTGATGGATTTGAAGATAGAAAAGCTCTGACTTTAGTTATGGCTATCGGGCACTTAATCGCTTCATTTAAAGATGAAAAAGAAAAGAATATAGAATACTTGATGAGTATTATGTAAGGAGAATGACATGAATAGCGAACAGCGAGCAAAAATGATGGGAGAAGAAAAAATCCCAAAGGTCTTAAAAACATTGGCATTACCTGCAATTATAGGGATGTTAGTCACTGCAATTTATAATTTAGTAGATACTTTATTTGTATCAATACTCGGTACAGAAGCCATTGGTGCTGTATCAGTTGTATACCCTCTATTTATGCTTTTATCAGCTGTTGGACTCATGTATGGTATGGGTAGTGCTTCTTTTGTTTCTAGATTACTCGGTGAAAATAAGAAGAAACGAGCAGACGAAGTTGCTTCTACAACATTTGTGACCAGTGTTTTCACTGCAGCTATTGTAACGGTATTATTGGTATTATTTTTACAACCTATTTTAAAGGCTTTTGGCGCTACAGCAACTATTTTACCTCACGCAACAGCATATGGTGAAATACTTGTATTTGGAGCCATCTTTACGATTATCAATATGACACTTAATAATCTACTTAGAGCTGAAGGTAGTGCAAAATACAGTATGATTGCCTTGATGACAGGTGCTATCCTGAATATTGTATTTGATCCCATTTTCATCTTTGTATTTGATATGGGTGTTTCTGGTGCTGCTTTAGCAACCGTTTTATCTCAGGGTGTTTCAACTATATTGTTATTATCCTTCTTTGTTAGAAAAAAAAGTGTATTACACTTATCAAGAAAAAATATTAAACCCTCTAAAGGTTTGTATGTAGAACTTTATAAAATTGGTATCCCAACGTTTATTCGTCAGTTTCTTATGAGTTTCTCAATGGGACTTTTAAACACTGCAGCAAGCCCATTTGGAGATGCAGCAATTGCTTCACTTGGTGTTACAACAAAAGTCTTTTCATTAGCAGCAATGGTCATCTTTGGATTTTCTCAAGGATTCCAACCTGTTGCAGGTTACAATTACGGTGCAGGATATACAGACCGCTTAAAAGAAACAATTAAAACATCATTGATATGGACTACTGTATTTACAACAATAGCAACCATCATATATATGGCATTTGCGCCACAAATCATTTCTATTTTCAGTGATGATCCAGAAGTCATTAGAATTGGTGTTAGATCTCTAAGAGCAATCGTATTATTTTTCCCTTTGTTTGGTTTCCAAACCATTTACGCAACGTTATTCCAAGCACTTGGTAAAGGAAAACAAGCAGCACTGCTGTCACTTTCTAGACAAGGCATTTTCTTAATCCCGGCTATTTTGATTCTACCAAGTCTATTTGATTTAAATGGTGTTATATACGCTCAAGCATTTGCTGACTTCTGTACCATATTATTAACAGGTGTATTGGCAGTTCATATTCATAAAGAAATTAATACTCTAGAAAATAAAGAACTGGCAGCCTAGGCTGCCAGTTTTCTACATTTTTGAATCATCTACTTTTGATAACCATTCAGAAATCGGACCAACAATTTTTTTGATTGTTCCATCTTCAAATGGATTATGAAGGTTTGCTAGTGATACTAAATCTAAGTATGACTTAGAGCCACCCGCTTGACATAATCTTAAATAATCACTCCAAGCAGTTTCTCTATCTTCTACAGATTTGTTCCAGAACTCAAAAGCACTCACTTGAGCTAAGGTATAATCTATATAATAGAATGGATTAGAGAAGATATGACCTTGTTTAAACCAGAAGCCACCTCTTTCTAAGAAATCATTGTCTTCATAATCTCTATGAGGCAAGTATTTTTTCTCAATTTCACGCCATTTAGTTTTTCTCTCAGTTGGTGTTGCAGTTGGATTCTCATACACAAAATGCTGGAACTCATCTACAGTTACGCCATAAGGGATAAATAAAAGTGCACCACTTAAATGTGTAAATTTATACTTCTCTACATCTTCTTTAAAGAAGTTTTCCATCCAAGGCCAAGCAAAGAATTCCATACTCATCGAGTGAATTTCACATGCTTCAAGAGTTGGCCATACATATTCAGGCAATTTGTAATTTCTACTTGAATACACTTGGAAAGCATGTCCTGCTTCATGTGTTAACACATCAACATCACCAGATGTCCCGTTGAAGTTCGAGAAGATAAATGGTGATTTGTAATCATTTACAAATGTACAATACCCACCGCCAGCTTTACCTTTTTTAGCAACTAAATCTAATAAATCATGCTCAACCATATAGCTGAAGAATTCATCTGTTTCTGTTGATAATTCTTTATACATTTGTTTACCATTGTTGATAATCCATTCAGGATCACCTTTAGGTGTTGCATTACCTGTTAAGAAATCAAGTGGCTCATCATAGTATTTAAGTGCGTCAACACCTAGACGTTTTGCTTGTCTTTGTCTTAACTCAGTTGTTAAAGGTACTAAGTTTTCGTAAACTTGTTTTCTATAGTTTGCAGCATTCTTAGAGTTATAATCAGAACGTGTTAATCTTGCATAACCTAAATCAACAAAGTTCTCGAATCCTAATTTTAAAGCGATTTCATGACGTACTTTTACTTGCTCATCATAAATTCTATCAAATTCTGCTTCGTTTTCTTCGAAGAAACCAGTTATCGCTTTTTGTGCAGCCAATCTAACATCTCTATCTTTTGACTCCGTATAAGGTGTCATCTGAGATAAATTCTTTTCTTCACCGTCAAACATGATTTTAGCACTGGCTCTTAATTTCATGTATTCACTGCCTAATTTGTTTTCTGTCTGCATCAACTCGATGATTTCAGGTTTAAAAGTCTTAAGTGTTAATTCAGCAATTGTAAAGATATGTTTACCCCATTTTGCTTCTAATTCAGCTCTAAATGGTGATACGACCAATGCTTCATAGTAGTTAGAAACCCATCCTTCATAGATAGGTGAGTTTTCATCCATAAAGTCATTTTCTTTTTCATAAAACTCATCTGTTGTATCAAGAGAATGTCTAACACTTACTAATACCATCATGGTCTCAAGATTATTTCTAAAATCATTTATTTTTGTCATTGCTACATCTTGTTCTTCAAATGATTTTGCGTCCTTAAATTCTTTAATTAAAGCTTCAAATGTTACTTTTGCCTGATCCATATCAGGTCTTGTATACTGATAATCTTTAAACTTCATTATTCATCCCCGCTTTCTTCATATGTAATAACTTGTTCTAAATATTTATCGTCAACAGACTCCAGTTGATCTAAAGGTACAACTACTGTACTTGGATCACCGTCACTGTAATAACGTCTCTCTGGTTTGTTTACAAAATAATCTAACCAATAATGTAACTCGGCTTCATCAGATCCACAAGTAATTCTATTGATACTTGTCGCATCAAATTTAGATGCTGCTGGTGATGCAATTGGATTCCATCCCACATTTACTGCAGATACAATTTCGTAAGTAATCTCTTCATAACTCCCATTATACAGATGTGACTCTAAGTCACCTTTTGGTCTAAAACCATATGGTAATGATAAATGTTTCATCTGATAACCTGGAATAATCGATTGAATAAATTGTTCATTTCGACCCAGTGTTTTCGAAATTCCTTCAGCACTCAAGTTATTTAGTTCATCATGCCCAAAGGTATGTGATCCTATTTCATAACCATTTTCGATCAAATACTCAAGCTTTTGCTGCAAAAGCTCTTTATCTCTAAATGGATTGGTGCCATATAAATAAAAGATTGCATTTCGACCAAAGTCTTCATGTGTTAGATAAAATTCATCTAAAATACCAACCACAGAATCTTTTCCGACTGTACCATCTTCTTCATAATAAAAATTACTCTTTGAAGCATCATCAAAAGTAAACACCACTGGTGTTGTACCGATTGGAATATCAATGGTATTATTGATTAAATCAGACATACTAACCGTTCTATAGCCTTCATTATACAATCTTTCTAGATCCGCTCTAAACAAGTCTGGCGTTGAGGCATATCTCCCCTCTTTATCAGAAAGATTATGATACATGAGAACAATCACTTGTCCAACTTCATTTACCTTATACTCGTTATATAAAGCTGTATAATCTATTACTTCTTCAATTACTTCTTCAATTACTTCTTCAATTATTTCTTCAATTATTTCTTCAGTTGCTTCTTCAGTTGCTTCTTCTGTTGCTTCTTCTGTTGCTTCTTCTGTTGTTTCTTCTGTTGCATTGGTTGAATCGTTAGTACCTTCAAGAGATTCATTGGCTTCTGTTGTATTTGTTATATTGTCTGTTGTATTATTTTCAATGTTATTAACCTCTTGAGTATTACAACTCATAAGAGCTAAACATAGAATCATCAACCAACCTAATTTTTTCATATAAACTTCACTTTCTGTCTTATATTATTTTTGATAATAACCTCGTTGTCGTCATAACTTAACCAATCACTGTAACTGCCCGCATACAGCTTTGACTTAATATTAATCTCATTTAAGAAAAACATATTCACGCAGCCAGTAATACCAGAGCCGCAGTGTACAATGATTTCATCATAATGATTCATTTCCAAAAACATCGCTTCTATATCACCATATTCTTTAACTTGACCTTCATTAAAATTATCTTTCCAGAAGTAATTAACTGCTGTTGGGATATGACCTGCTATTTTATCAAATGGTTCTTCAAGTCCCAAATACCTTGGATTTGATCTAGAATCAACGATTACTGATGTGTCTTTTGTCATCGCTTCAATCATATCATCTTTACCACATACAATTGATGGATTATAATGCATCTTCAGTTTCGCTACTTTGGGTTCTGGTATATCTACTGAAACATCTATTGTATTCTTAATGCAGTCATAACCACCTTTTACAATGTATGTGTTCAAACCAATCAACTGACACATGAACCAAAGTCTAGAGGCCATTGCCAGTTCACCATTATCATAAATGACAACCGTGCTGTCATTTTTAATGCCAAAGCTTCCTAGTTTATCCGTAAACGTTAGCAGATCAGCTAACGGATGACGGCCACCATGTGTTTGAAGTTCTGATGTCATATCTTTATCTAAATCCATATAATAAGCACCTTTTATATGGTTTTTATTATACTCACTATAACCAAAGGTTGGATTAGACATATCATATCTACAATCAATAAGTATTGATTCAGGATGTTCTTTTATAAATTCTGCTGTTACTAGATACATAAACCCTCCTATTTAAATTCCATTTTCCAATTATAATATTCACTATCTGTTTGTTTTTCATATCTTAAATAAGCATCAAATTTCTGACCACTCTTTCCAATCAACCCCTTTACCAATACTCTATCTTGTTTTAAAAGAGTTTTGACCATGGTTTTGGTTGGTTTCTTTTTCATGCTTTTTAAAAACTTATCATTTTTCCATATGACATATTTACAGCCTTGTTTCCACTGACTACAGCCAAAGCTTTTCTGAGTTTCAATAATTTGACCACCACAATTAGGACATTTACCCAAACCTTCTTGTATCACTCTTTCCTTGAGTACAACCTCTTCATGATTTTTAATCATCTCAACACCGGATTCCGTAAACGCAAATATTGATCTTAAAAACACATTTTTAGACAGTGTGCCTTTTGAAATTTCAGACAATTGATTTTCCAAACGCCCTGTATACTCCAAGTCAAATAGTGCTTTGACAGGAAAAACATCTACCATCTTTTGTCCAAGTTCTGTAGTGATAAGTGTTTTACCTTTGCTCTTGATATACCCTACACGTTTTAGTTTGCTGATGATTTCTGCTCTAGTTGCAGCAGTTCCAATACTAAAGCCACTTAGGACTTGCATGATCATTTCTTCAGATTGATTGTCTTTATATTTCTTACCACAAGTCTCCATGACTTTTAATAACGTCTTCTCGGTATGTGGTTTTGGCGGTTTTGTTTCATGATGTGTAATATTCAGTTCTCTTACATCAACAACATCACCTTTTATAACTTTAGGCAGTATGCGGTCTTTGCTTTGTATATTTTCAACAACCTTCCAGCCTTCTTCAATTTGTATACGTCCTGACGCATGAAACTTTAAACCAGTATCTTTAATTTCCAATACCAATTTGGTTTCATCATATTCTGCGATTGCCATAAACTGTACCAACAATCTGTTTTTTATGGCATTATAAACCAGCCGCTCATCTTCAGATAAGTTTTTAGGAATCAAATAAGTTGGTATAATCGCTGAATGACTTTCTACTTTTTTTGAATCAAATACACGTTTAGAAGCATTAAATACGATGTCTTTCTCATAAGGTAGTCCTCTTTTAAGTGACTCAACAACATTCTTCGTTTTATCAATTAAAGTGTCATCTAAATGCATACTTGAAGTTCTTGGATATGTAATATACTTTTTTTCATAAAGTGACTGCGCTATTTGTAAAACTTTTGCAGATGTAAAACCTCGATATTTACTGGTAATCATACCTTGTAAATTAGATAGATTAAACAAATATGGAGGATATTCTTTTTTGCGTTTAGTTGCTGCTTCAATGACTTTTGCAGTTGTTGAAAGCTCTATATCTCGAATCAACTCTTCTAATAATGATTTTCTTTGAAACTGATCCATTTTTTCTTCAAAGTATATGCCTTCAAAAGCAGTTGAATCCTTTAAAAACAACCCACCGAGCTTAAAGTAAGTTTCAGATACAAAGTTTCTAATCTCCAAATCTCTATCATAAATGATTTTTAAGGTTGGCATAATAACCCTACCGACATTTAAGATCTGTTTGGATTGTTTTGCAAACTTAAGTGTTGTTACGGAGGTTAAATTGATGCCAATAATCCAATCTGCCCATTGCCTGCTGATACCTGCATCTCTTAGAGGTAACAAGTCTGTATTGGGTTTGATATGTTCTAGACCATCGATAACCGCTCCAGCTGTCCATTCATTGAGCAACAGTCTAAAAACAGGTTGTTTCGGTTTTAGTACTTTAAAGATTATATCACCGATGATTTGACCTTCTCTATCATAATCACATGCTGAGATGATCTGCGATACATCTGGTCTTTTTATTAAAGACTTAATAATATTGAGTTGTTTTTTTGCACCAAAATCAACCTTATGTCTATCTTTTTGACTAGGCTTTACCTTGTACTCAAAAATACGAGGAATAAATGGAAAGTACTCCATCTTCCAACTTTTTTTGGTTTCATCATAATCACTAACATCATATAAAGACAACAGATGACCAAAGGCCCATGTGACGATATAATGATCGTTTTCTATATACCCTTCATGCTTTGTCATATTTTTTAAAGCATCACCAATATTTCTAGCCACTGAAGGTTTTTCTGCAAGAATTAAATATTTCATAAACCACCTTTTTCCACTCTTTTAATTATAAACGTTTTTTAACTAGAAGCCTATAGAAAAAACAT
>JABXKX010000079.1 GCA_013619035.1 Peptostreptococcaceae bacterium | reverse complement strand
GAATGTGACATTAGAATTATATGTAAGAAAAAGCAAAGGCAAAAGAATATTTGTGTTTATCATGATTCTACTGATTCTGTGGATATCAGTTTTTACAATAGATTACTATCGAGTGATGCATCTATATGAAAAACCGATCTTTACAGTATTATCAAAAGATACAGCTTTAAAGGATGGTGGTTCGGGTAAATACTGTGGATTAGGGTATCAGTATGATATTGAAGGACATTTTATATCTGAAAAAGAGGAAATCAAAGGTGTTACAAATGCAACTCTTTTTGTATTTGGTAATAAAATAAATAAGATGAATAAAAAATAGGAAGGAGTTATTATGATAAAAAAAATATTTGTACTTGTTCTATTAATAATAGTTGTAATAGCAGGAATTTGCTATGCAAATCGACTCAAAGAAACTAAGTCCATTGAAAACTTTAAGTTAGAATCAAATGCAATAGCTCTTAAATATGAAGCTGTTATTACAGATAATCCTTCAAGCTATGAATTTGTAAATGACTACATCGTAGGTAAGGCTGCCTATGCATTTGTATTGGATGAAGAGTATAATTTAATCATGCATCCAATTGAAGGCTTATTGGGTAAATCAATGTTTGGACTAATATCATCAGAATTAGATGATACTCTAAATGCGCTTAGTTTAGAATCGTCAGAAGCATTCATTAGATATAAATGGCAGAATAAAGAGAAAATGATTTTTTTCCATAAAGCCTCTAATGGTACGATACTAGGTATATCAGCAGGATCTATTAAAGGTTATTAAAATGATGAACTAATAGGAGATGGTATGAAACGTGTAGTGATGGTAGTTGGTCTGATGATATTAACGGTCATATTGATGGGGTGTGAACCAAATGAAATCACACCAGATGAAGTCGATCAGATTCAAGTAGAGAATAATGTAGATGTCACACAAGAAGAGGTGATTGAAGACGTTACTGAAACAGCATTTAGACGCGTAAAAGTTATGGTTGATGTACTTAATTTAAGAACCGCACCTATTGTTAATTCTGAAAAACTAGGTGAAGTTTATCTTCAAAGTGTTTATGAAGTAATAGAATCTGAAACAGTCAATGATGAAGTATGGTATAAAATCAGTGTTGGTGACCATTTTGGATGGATTGAAAGCTGCTTCTGTGAAGAGACCTTTTTAGAAGCCTATGAAGTCGTTAATATGAACGGTGAGGGATTGGTATTAGATAACTATTATGAAGTAGGATCTGCAGTAATATTTGAAGAGCTTATTCAAACACAATATGCTTATGAAATATACATTAATAATCACCTTATTGATGGTCATTATAGATTCTCATCAGAGGGAGAGTATGAATATTACACGGTACTCTATGATGAGCTCGGAAGAAAATCGAGCACTCGAAAAAATAGCTTGAAAGTAGTTAAAAATAAAGAAAATCTGTGTTATGAATCACCTGATTTAACATCAAAAGTTACTTATCATATTCCAGATATATCTGAATCCAGAAATATCTATGGTATCATATATGACTGTGGAGAAACGATAGATATTTGGTATGAATTGTATCCTCCCAATGAAGATGTTTGTTATTTTTTAAGTTCTGAAAGCATAGAAATGAACAATAGATTTGATCATGTTGTTTTTGAGATTAATGGTGAGAAGCATGAAGTAGAAGGCGATTATTTAGTACATAATCGTACTTTGGAGGATGAAGGATATTTTATTTTTGAAGGCGGATCTCTTTTTATTGTGAATGTAAATACAGGAAAGTCTTTTAAAACAAGGTATCCGTATCAGTTTGTTGATAATAATTTTCTAATTGTTTACAAGGACATCAACCAATATATCGATGAGTCTGAACATGATTATTCCAATGTCAAAATATATGATCTTAAAGATGGAAATTTTGAATTGCTTTATGAAGATGAAACAGCTTATATAGGCATTGAACATCAAGGTTATGACAATAATACTTTTACCTTTACAGGTTATGGTGTGAGTAATAATGATTGGGATTTTGCTTCTGAGAATTTATTCGAAGAAACAATACAACTGCAAAAAATAGATGATACATGGCATCGACAAGTTGTATCAAGTGATTCTAATTATTCAAATCCATCTTCATTGATGACTGTTTATAGGTTGCAAAATCAAATGTCTGAGGTCCTTGATATTTTTGATGTTCATGATGTCCAGTCGGTGACATTTTTAAACACATATGATATTATTGATAGCCAACTGGTTTTATGGTTTCAAGTGCTCTTAAAAGATGACACGATTGGTTATACTTATAGATCTAGACTACCTCATGAACCTGGATATCTATTAAATTCTGTGGAATACTATATGATGATGGCTGATGGATCAAAATTAAAAATGAAATCATCATCAGATTTCTGGTATGTAAAAACACATGTGAGGGATGAATTAGCTGAGTTCAATATGTATTTAACCAGTGAAAGTTATGAAGGCACCTCTTTTGAAGCATACGATAGATTAACAAAAGAAAAAGTGGAATTGCCATTTAACAATACAGTTGTATTGTCACCCAGTAAAACAAGACTATTAGGTACAGTGGGTTATTATGCTGATCCTGAATCAAAAGTTATGATCTTTGAGTATGTAAATAATGAGTTCCATGAATTATACAAATTAGAAATGAGTCAGATCTATGCTTATAATTTTGAATGGTTAACGGATGATTTGTTGTCCTTTATTATAGCTGACGGTGACGAGAAGTATGATGCTTTATTAGAACTGATAAATGATAAGTGGATATTAACAACAGAATGCCCCAACTTATAAAATTAGAAGAAAGCCGCTAATATGGCTTTCTTTTCAGTTGTCACTAACGTTGATGCTTTTTTCTTCTGTAAAGTTTTGATCAATTGCATTGGTAAATAAAAAAAGACCGGTTAAGGTCTTTAAGCAAGTTCCAATGCAATTGCCATCATCTGTGTAAAGGCTGTTTGTCTCTCGGCCGTACTGGCTTGTTCATGAGTTATCATATGATCGCTGACCGTTAAAAGTGTAAGAGCATTTACTCCAGCTTTTGAAGCCATCATATACAGAGCAGCGGTTTCCATATCTTCTGCTAAGATGCCCATCTCTTTCCAAGCGTACATTGCTTGCTCATCATTATTGTAAAAAATATCCGATGTTAAAATGTTTCCTACTTGTACAGGAATAGATTTTTCTTTTGCAACTTCTGTAGCTTGGTTAAGTAAAGACCATGAAGCTGTTGGTGCAAAGGTACCTTGAAGTTTGTATTGGCATGCGAAGTTCGAATTGGTAGAAGCACCTAATGCAATGATGATATCATAAAGCTTTAAGTCTTCTTGCATGGCGCCACATGAGCCGATACGAATCAGGTTTTTAACTCCGAAAGTATGAATAAGTTCATAAGCATAAATGCCAACAGAAGGCATGCCCATTCCAGTACCCATCACTGAAATCTTTTTGTTGTTGTATGTGCCAGTATATCCAAACATATTTCTCACTGTATTGAAAGTGACAACATCTTCTAAGAAAGTATCTGCAATAAATTTGGCTCTAAGTGGGTCTCCAGGCAGTAAAATTGTTTCTGCTATCTGAACCCCGTTTGGTTTAATATGCGGTGTATTTTTCATTTGACCTCCTTGATCTTCTCTTAAAAAACTATGCCACGAGTTTGGTTTAATATCAAGAAAAGCAGAAGAGTCGTGGTTATCATTTGTATGATTTATACAAGGAATAACTATGTATACCATAAAACCTCGGTATTTGTATGTAAAGTTATAACAAGTAAAAGGGGTGAGTTAAGGATGTTGAATATAATTATGGATATTTTTTATATCACGAACTATAAAAGAATATATAAATATTATTCTTTTGACTTGATATAATTTATTGGACCTGTTACATTAATTAAAAGAAAATGAAATGGGGTTTTAAATTATGAAACAAGATATAGTTCAATCAATTGATCGCGCATTGTCAATAATTGAAGCACTTGGAGAAGGTAAAAAGAGTCTGCTTGAGATTACAAGAATGGTCGAACTGAATAAAAGTACAGTTCATCGATTGCTACATACGTTAATATACAAAGGTTATGTGATTCAAGATGAATCAAACAGCCAATATGCTTTAACACCTAAAATATTGCATTTGGGTCAACAAATTATTGATGATATGGATATCATCAGAGTGGCAAAACCTTATTTGAATAAATTAAATGAAGAGACAGGTGAAGTTGTTCATTTAGTAATGATAGAAGGTAATCATGCAATCTACATTGATAAAATAGAAGCAAAGAACACCATTCGGATGTATTCATATATTGGTAAAAGTATTCCTTTATACTCCTCTGCAGTGGGTAAAGCATTTCTAGCTTTAACCGATGATAAGACTAGAGAACGTTATTGGGATGTGTTGCTAAATAATGTAGAAAGATTCACTGAACATACATTAATGACAGAAGAAGCTTTACTAAAAGACTTTGAGGAAATCCGTAAAAGGGGTTATGCCATTGATCGTGAAGAGAATGAACTTGGAGTGATTTGCGTTGCGGCTCCAATATACAATCATCGAAAAGACATTCAATATGCTATTAGTGTTTCTACACCAAAATTTAGATTAACTGAAGCTAAAATAAAAGTTTTTGGAAATGCAGTTGCAAATACCACTGCTGATATTTCTAAAAAATTAGGATATGTACCGAAATAAACAGACTGATAAAAGAAAATCTTAGGATTTTCTTTTTTTTTATTTTTTGTGTTATT
>JABXKX010000298.1 GCA_013619035.1 Peptostreptococcaceae bacterium | reverse complement strand
GTGCCTGTAGGTACCAGCAGCACATTTCTTGGAGATTCAACCATGACCTTCGTTTCCACCTCGAGGCTAAAGACGAATTCATCAGAGGATTTCGGAAGACCGATCTCGACTGTCTGCCGATTCTCTTGCACACCGAGCTCCGACAGGGTGACAAATGCCTTAGGATACACCTTGTTCACCTTCAAACCATCAAGTTCAACATCAAGATTCCAGTCCTGAATTTCAGCCTCCATATTTAATTTTATGATTCTTGCATCTTCCACCATAAAATCAACTAGAATCACTTTTTCTGTCGGATCCTGAATTTCTATAATCAGCATTCCTGGAGATGGAATATCCCCCTCAAAGGTGTTTATTTCTGTCACAATCCCTTCAATATCTGCAACAATCGCATAATTGATTCGATTTTTTTCGAGTATGTCTATCGTTAGAAGCAGCACATCTATTTCAGCTTCATATTTCTTCCTGACATTTTCTGAAATGCCTTTGCTAAGCTGACTATATGTGTTCTGAGCAATTCCAAGACTGCTCTTAAGCTGTTCCACATTACTCTCTTCCTGCTCGAGCTCAATCAGAGATGCGGCTTCTATCTTGTAAAGCGCCTCGGTTATATCCTTGTTTTTTACTGCCAGCTCCATATTCTTTTTGATTCTTGATACTTCTATCCAGGCGCTACTAACGCTCTCTGTATCCGTTCCTGAAAGGGCTTCATTATATCCAGCCTCTAAAGCTACTATCTGCTTTTCAACTCTTTGAATTTCAAGATCCAGATTGTCTTGGTATTTAATCAGGAGCTGTCCTTTTTCCACATGGTCGCCCAACTCCAAGGTCATTTCCTCGACCTTACCTGTGCCACTTCCATAATATTTTCTGATATTTCTTGAACTGATCCTACCTACATCCTGAACGTATTTTCCCACTTCTCCCCTTGTTACTTCTACAGTATTGTACTTTGCTCCGATGTTGCCCATGGTCAATAAGTAAAATATGCCCAATCCTATTGCTGTAAACACAATGATGGCGATGATCAATTTCTTCTTTTTCATAGTGACCTCCAATTTCAGCTGACCTGCCGTTTCTATATTTTTCAAGCTAAACTTGATGCTCCATCCCCTTCAAGAGAGCCAGTTCCTAATTATTACTGTTATTTATACCCAATTAAATATGTCAATAAAGCCTACTAATCAAACATATTCAGGCACCTCCACGATCTCCAGCAGATTCTAGTATCATTCACACGGGGTATGAACGGTTCAATATTCAGAAATGGTTCAATTGGCATTAAATATTCGCCTTTGGTTGATTGTGTTTACCAAGGGCCAATGACATATGACGCCGATATAATTAAGAAATCATCGTGCCTTTTCTGAAATTGCGGTATAGTCGAATTTACCTTATACCCGTAGCCTGCATTCATTGATCGCTTGGAAAAGCATTTTACTCTAGCACTGACAACCATAACTTTTCAGACTCAATTACCAAATCTGATACAAGTTTTATTAATGGTCTATAGTTCATCGTCGTATGAGCTAAATCAAGTAAGTCATAATAGTTTGTACGTTGCTCATTCTTTATGATAATTGGTGTATAGTTATTTTTCATCAATTCAAAATTTAATAAAAGCCTTGCCGTTCTGCCATTGCCATCAATAAATGGATGGATTTTCATGAACTCACCATGTATTAAAGTTGCTCTAACGATAGGATGAAAATTCTTCCAATCAGATTGATAGTGAGCAATCATCTTCTGCATAAGATCATTTAATCCGAAATATTCTGGTGGAATATGTTTAGTACCACTAATTAGTACATTCTCTTCCCTATATTTTCCCGCATTTTTATTATCTATTTCTTTTAAAATCAACGTATGAATATTCTTAACATTCCATTCTGTCAAGTCTTGCTCATGTGAGATAAGTGCTTCAATAAATAGGATCGCTTCTCGATGATTGATCGTTTCCAGGTGTTCTACCATGCTTTTTCCACCAATTGTTATGCCTTCCAAAACAACCTTGGTTTCTGACATCGTTAGTGTATTTCCTTCGATTGCATTACTATTATAAGTCCATTCCACTACAAGTTTTTCGTGAAGTGAATTGGTTAAATTCTTAGAAAACGGTCTATGACTATCAATCGATCGTTTGAACGCATCAATCTCTGAAAAATCATACTCTACCCCTTTATATTTTTCAGTCTTAGTTTTTCTTGCATCAAACGGTTTTACAGCAATTTCTGGAATCGACCAATTTCGACCAATTTTCATGGCACCTTCAATTCTTCCTACACTGCATAAAAGCCTGATCCTTCGGTCACTAATCTTCCATTTTTCACTTGTTTCTTTTATGCTTATATACTCCATGGTATCTCCTCATTTTTACATTATACCGTTGTCGGAACGATGTCAATAACGTAATACAAAAGGGACTGTATCGTACTAAATCTAATGTACACACTTTTTCGGACTTAATCCAATTTTAGTTCATCAGTAGCAAAATTAACCTAAGCTTCCCAAAGCATATTATACGATGACTCAATATCCTCGACAATTTTAAAGTCTTGCTTCGTATATAGATAATAAGCAACATTACTTTTGGTAACGCATAAACTGATTTTTGTAATATCATTCTCTGTGGCAACAGTTTTTAATGACTCGATTAATATACTTCCGACACCTTGGCGTCTATAACCATCAACTACACCAATAACAAGAACAGGAATATCCTCAGAAATAAAGCCTCGAATATTTTGTTCGTCATTCCAATATCTGATAAATGCTGCACCGACTCTTTTTTCGTCAATCTCGGCAACAACTGCAATATCTCCTTTTCGACTGCCAAAATCGACGAGTACATGTTTCGTATAGTCATACAACAATCCTTCTTCCAGTGACGGACGATCATCATCTGCTCTGCTCCAAAAAACAGCTTCAAATAACATTTTTCGTAGGAACTGATCATCATCCTGATTGTATTTTCTGCAATTAATCATATGATTCCTCCTCGCCTTCATTCATATCGTCATCACGATTAACTCCGATACAATATAGACCTAGTTGATCAAATAGTCAGCTTTGTATCCATTATCAAATAATCTACAGATTGTTATGAGTATGCGATTCGTTGAGTCGTACCAACAAATACCCAAGACTGCGATGATATTCATTACTATGGATTGAAAAGTAGAAAATATCATACTGATTCAAATAAGCAGACTATCATAATCAAAACCGCACTTGCATAGGATGCAATTCACTTCTGTAGTCCTGAACTACTATGGTAATTCTACTTCTAAACCAAAATGTCGTCAATCTGACGATGTCTCCGACATAGTACATACTATTTTACAAATTATACTATGTGTTATATAATATAAGGTGAAAGGAGGTATTTTATGGATACTCAACTTAGACGTGGATTATTAGAAGTCTGCGTCTTAAAGATTTTGACAGAAGGTGACTCATATGGCTATCGGATCGTTAAAGATGTTTCGGAGATTATTGATATATCCGAATCAACACTATACCCGATTTTGAAAAGGCTGGAAGCCAACAAATGTCTTGAAGTTTACTCAGAAGAGCATAAGAGCCGATTGCGTAAGTACTATAGAATAACAGATACAGGTTTGCAGCGCATCGAAGAGTTTATAAGTGAGTGGGAAAAAGCTATGAAAGTATTTGACTTTATTAAGGAGTGAAATATATGAATAAGAGCGAGTTCTTAGGTGAATTGGCAAATAGGTTAGAGCATTTACCCGATCAGGAAATAGGTAAAATAATTAGTTATTATGAAGAAATTATTGATGACAGAATCGAAGATGGAATGACCGAGGAAGTGTCGATTAAATCTTTAGGTAGTCTGGATGATATCGTAACCACTATTGAAAATGAAATACCTATAACCAGTATAGTAAAAGACAAGGTTATAAAAAAAGTAGAAAAAAGCAGCAAAGGGGTGCTTCTGGCATTCACGATCATTGGGGCCCCTTTATGGCTGCCACTATTACTTGCTGCCGTTTGTATTGTCATTTCGCTTGTAATTGCCGGATGGGGGATATATGCCGGTGGAGTAGTGGGTTACGTAAGTTTAGCCATCATTGCAGTAACTGGAGTAGGCATTGGTTTTATAAGAATTTTCACCATTGGTTTCACTACAGGTATTGCATACATGGGTGTGGGTATAATTTCAGCGGGTATGATGATGTTGCTGTTCTACCCTTGTGTTTGGATTACAAGACAATGGGTTAAACTGAATGCTTTACCATTTCGGAAGCTTAGGCAGCGGCTCGTCAGAAAGGAGTAGTGTTATGAAAAAAGTAAGTTTTTACGGCGCTATAGTAATTGTCATAGGTTTGGCTTTGGTGATCTTTACTATGACTACCAGCGACAATCCTTTTGACGTTAATAAAGCAAGGGAAGAAAAAAACTACACGTTTGAAGCAGATGACATGAATGGCGCTATTTATATAGATGAAACATCCGCAGATATTTACATTTCATTGTCCACCGATGACCAAATACATTTGAAGACTTTTGAGAATGATGAAGAATATTATGAAATAACCGAAAATAATGATTTGACTATTGTTTATCAGCGAGAGTACGAATGGTTTCAGAAAATAATTGATCTTTCATTTTTAGGGGATAAATTCAGATATACTCTGGAGTTGAGTGTGCCTGAAGAGTTGATAACCGCCATGGATATTGACGCAGTTAACGGTAATTTAACTATAGACGACATTACCGTCAACGTCTTAAAT
>JABXKX010000368.1 GCA_013619035.1 Peptostreptococcaceae bacterium | reverse complement strand
ATAACTCAGTTTGTCATAACTCTGTGTACAATAGATATGCAAATATCAGAACTAGTATTAAAAATTTTATTTTTACAAGAACATCGGTATGCTATACCGCTGTCTTATGAACGCATACATAAATGTTGCGTTTTAAGGCGCAGCTAAAATTGCATACATGTTTTAGGATTATCATATCCCTTGTACTAATAGAGTACAGGGGATTTTTATTACTTTACAGAAATTGTCAATTAAATCACTTATTGGAATTAAATTGTAGGATTTGAAATTATTATAAAAAACTTCTTGACAAATTGTATTAACTCGAGTTATGATAAAAGAAGTGTTATTGACGAATAACGAACATTATATCTTTCAGTTAAAAAAAAGTTCGGTTTACTTGTATTACTAAATCTGAATACACCTGGCAACAGTTAACCCCCAACGACTAGGAGATAAAATTTATGGAAGTATTAAGATCCCAATGTAATCATAAGTAGTTGGTGTCTAGCTAAAAGGTCGTTTATAAAAACGATTTGTTAGCTGGGCATCAGCAAATGAATTATAATCTGGCTCAGTAATGATACAATTAAATTTGAATTAATGGACCAGGAGTTAATTCTCTGGTGGTTTAAATATGTCGAATTTCGACAGCGAAGGTAGAACATACTACTACAAAGTTCTAGGCAAGAATATGGTTTTTCATCCCCTTGCCAAACATCGTGATGAGTGCGATGCTGAAACAAGTACCCTAGTGGTATAAAAAATGGTTGGACATACTGCTACAAAGTCCTAAGCAAGATTTGGTTTTTCATACCCTTGCTGAACATCGTGATGAGTGCGATGATGATATAAATACCCTAGTGGTATAAAAATGGTTGGACATACTGCTACAAAGTCCTAGGTAAGAACAGGTTTTTCATACCCTTGCCAAACGTTGTGATGAGTGCGACGCTGAAACATGTATCCTAGTGATATAAAAAATGGTTGGACATACTGCTACAAAGTCCTAAGCAAGAATAGGTTTTCATCCCCTTGCTGAACATCGTGATGAGTGCGATGCTGAAAAATTACCCCTAGTGGTATAAAAATGGTAGGACATACTGCTACAAAGTCCTAGGCAAGAATAGGTTTTTTCGCACCCTTGCTGAACGTTGTGATGAGTACAACGCTGAATCAAATACCTTAAGGTATAAAAATGGTAGGACATACATCTTCAAAGTCCTAGGCAAGAATAGGTTATTTAAATGCCCTTGCTAAAGACCGTGATGAGTACGGTTAATAAACGAAGTTAACATAACATATATTTTTAAATAGTTAATGATTAATGAGTTAAAAAGCCGTCTAATAATCAAATTAGACGGCTTTATATTTGCTATTTTTACATATTTTTTGGTTACTCAATACTGTTCATATATTATCACATAGAACCCAAAACAACACAATTTCGACCTTTATTCTTAGCTTTATATAATGCTTTATCTGATACTCGCATCATCTCATTAAAAGTATTATATTTTGGTGTGAACTGAGCCACGCCAATACTTAATGTGATTTTCACTTCATTATCCCCTACCTTAAACACTTCAGTTTCAACAACTCGTCTAAGTTTTTCAGCAACTTCCATACCACT
The DNA here is from genome assembly GCA_013619035.1 of Peptostreptococcaceae bacterium. The sequence goes on along the minus strand of JABXKX010000368.1, from coordinate 21,720 downwards.
CTCCCATGTAGTTTTTCGAACAATAATAGCAAATTCTTCTCCACCGTGTCTAGAAAAAGTATCTTCTTTACGAATATGTTGATGGATAACTTGAGTCAACTGAACTAGAATTTCATCTCCTACAGGATGACCAAAAGAGTCATTAACAAATTTAAAATGATCTATATCAAGTTGAATCAAAGTGAATTCATGAGCATATTTATACGCTAACACCACCTCTTTTTCACCCAGTTCAAAAAGAACTCTACGATTGGCCACTTGAGTTAAAGCATCGGTGTTTGCTAAATACCTGAGTTCATTTTGTTTCTTAGAAAGGTCTATTGTATATCTATAAAAAATAAAAGTTGCAGGGACAATTGTCGAAATAATTGTAAACGTGTGTATGAGCTTTTCTACTTCAGAATCTAGTACATACAAATAAAAATCCATATTTAAAGATACACTTCCCAGGAACAATAAGGTGGCTAAAATTGATAAAAAAAATGCAAAATAACGTTCCCATGTTTTATGAACATCAACCGTTAGAAAAGCAGCAATCGGTACCATATAGTAAAATAGGTTATAACCTGTTGTTACAGGAAACCATACATAGACAGCCAAAGTTAATTGTATAATGAAGGTTAACAATATACTAAGTTTTACAAACATGTATTGTTTCTTTTTTAGGAAGTATAATAATGTCAAATGAAATAGAATATAAACGATATGTACAATAATTGCTGGTTTAAAAGGAGCAAATAATATATAGATGCCCAAGAATACTGAGGAGGATACTATAACAAGCACTATCAGTAAATACAGAATTTTGACTTTATAATCTACGACTATATTCTTTTCTTTGTTAGAGATGGTTTTCATGTATAATCCTTTGTCTTGTTTTAATAGAGTTGATATATTCATACCCTGATACATAACAAAGAAACCTACAACAAATTATATATATCATCTAACATAATTTTAGCAAATAAAAATGCCTACGGTATTAATTTCCCGTAGACAGTACATCGATATATTACATTTCTCTCTCAGTTCTAATAGGGATCAGATTTTAGTCATTATCCTCTTTTTCAAATTTAGCTTTTATATGTTGGTACATCACATCATCGTCTATATCTTTTAGAAATAAGTCATCTGTTATTTCTATAAAACTAACTTGATCCAGATTATTTTTTAAAATATCTCTTCCACCCTTATCTCCTTGAACATGATTGAGTTCTTCAAACCACAGATTTCCAAATAACACCGGATTTCCTCTTTGATTGTTATAGGTTGGTACAACAATACTACACTCACACTCAGAAAACTTATGAATAATGTCATTGATAATGCCTGTTTTTATCATAGGTTGATCTCCCATAATAAAAAGTGCTCCTTCGGTATGATCATCAACTTCCCTTATGCCCACTTTTACTGAAGTACTTTGTCCTTTTATATAATTCGAGTTGACGACAGTCTTAATATCAAACCGATCTAAAACAGCCTCAATATCTTTCGCATCATTTCCTAAAACAACAATGATTTCATCAACTTGGCTCTTTGAAACTTTTTCAACAACATGTTCAATGACGCTTTGTTTACCTAAAGGAAGTAGTAACTTGTTTTTTCCCATTCTAGAGGATAATCCTGCCGCTAAAATTATTGCACTAATCATCAAACCCCTCCATATAATAATCCGGTCTTATATAATCTTCGAAATCATTCCTTTAATAGAATTAAAATGGCTTCAAGTACCCCGCCAGCGATATTTCGTCCTTTATCACTAATGGTAAAACAGTAATCATATGATCCACGGGGATCTACATCACCTATTTTAAGCCCTTTAGTAACCATCACACTTGGATGAATCAGACCTCGTATGATCCCATTTATCTGAGATCTCACCGGCATGCCATTCACAGTTATGATGATTTCATCCTTCTTTACTATATCTCCAATTTTTTTAAGTGTTTCGATTTTGCCATCACAAGGTGCTCTTAAAACCCGTTCTTTTCCATAGCCATCAATAAAACCTGGGATTGATGTGTTGGGTTTGGCAACACCCTCAAAGATTAATCGACCTAAATCATGACCTCTACATGTCTCTATGACAATATCAGCATCTCGTCCAGAGACGATTTCAGGTCCAAGTCCTATGACTATAGGCATGTAGTCTTTATTATAAGTGACTGGTTTCTTAGAAAGTGTTGCATCAATAAAAATATCTGGTTTATACACTTCTAGTATTTCTATTTCTGAATCAGTAACAACTGGTATTAGTTTTTGTTTTAAATAAAGCGATATGTCTTTTACATCTTTAACATGAACAGCCCGAACACCCTCTACTTCATAATCACCTTCATAAACGGCATTAGAAAATGAAACGGTTCTTCTAACCATTCTTGGTTGTTCAAGTTCACTGATAACTATTTCAAACCCACATCTATAGAGTTTCTGAACCACAGCAGATGCTAAATCGCCACCACTTCTAACCAATACCCTTTTGCAAACAGTCATTTAGACCTCCTTATAAGTCTTTCATGAAAGATCCAGACTTATTGTATTTCACAGCTTGTATTTCTGAGAGGATTGCTAAAGCAATTTCAACAGGTGTTTCACCACCAATATCGATACCTATAGGGGCATACACCTTTGATAACATCTCTTTAGAGACACCATCTTTTTCCAACTCACCAAAACAATGTTTTATTTTTGTTTGACTACCTATCATACCGATATAACGCGCATCAGAATCCACAACCGCCTGAAGTGCTTCTAAATCAAATAAATGACCGTGTGTGATAATGACAACACTGGTATGATGATCTATTTTAGTATTTTTCAAATGTTCTACCATATCTCCGGATAAAACACTATCCACATGACTGAATCTAACATCATTTGCATAATCTTCTCGATGGTCAATAATCACAACACGATAACCAAGCGCTTTAGCAAATCGACTTAATTCAAGACCGATATGACCGCCACCTGCAATGATTAATTGGTCTACGTTTTTAAAGACTTTTATAAAAACATCTACAACGCCACCGCAAGCCATATGCAAAGAACTTTCAGTTTCTTCTAAAGTCAGCTCATAATGAAAAGGTTTTGAGATATTTTCACTAAGACAGCTAGCAGCATCTTTTTTTGCTCGTTCTTCAATACCACCACCTCCTACTGTACCATAAAGTAGTTCTCCTGTCGCATTAACAAGCATCATGCTCCCATTTCCTCTAGGACCACTGCCTGATTTATTTGTAACTGTAACAAGGGCAACTTCTTCACGATTGTCAATCAACTCATGGAGATGTTTAATCAATAATGCATCCATTTTAAACCTCCTATAATACACCCTCTTCAATCATCTTGTCCACTTCGGCTTCAGAATAATCGAAGAATTCTTTCAACAGTTCTTTATTGTGTTCACCCAATAACGGCGCACATGTTTCTATTGCTCCAGGTGTTTCACTGAGTTTAATAGCTATACCAGGCATTTTTAAAGGTCCTGCAACAGGATGATCTACTTCTACAATCATATCTCTTGCAAGTACTTGTTCGTTAGTTATCACTTTATCAACAGAATTTATTGGTCCATTTGGAACACCGGCATCGTCTAATATTTTACCCCACTGCTCAGTCGTCTTTTTAAGCAACTGTTCTGCAACCAATGGTCTAAGGGCATCGTAATTTTCATTTCTTTTAGGGTTTGTTTTAAATCTATCATCATCAACAATATTATTTAAGTCAGCTACACCACAAAATCTTTTCCATATGCCATCATTTCCAGCAGCGACCACAATTTTCGAATCTAAAGTGTCAAATGGTTCAAACGGAACAATCGATGTATGTCTATTACCAGCTGGTTTTGGTACCTCTTTTGTAACAACATATCTAGCAATGGCATTTTCAAGCATTGCCACCTGACAATCCAACATTGCCACATCAACTTTCTGTCCAATACCCGTTAAGTTCTTATGATTTAAAGCAGCAAGAACACCAATTGCAGTAAACAAACCAGCACCAATATCTCCAATTGATGGACCAACTCTCATTGGCTCACCACCTTTAGCGCCTGTTATACTCATAATACCACCCATAGCTTGTACAACACCATCATAAGCTGGTCTTTTACTATAGGGTCCAGAATGACCAAACCCTGAGGAAGCAGCATAAATAAGTTTTGGATTTAATGTTTTTAAGGTCTCATAACCCAATCCCAACTTTTCCATTGTTCCCGGTCTAAAGTTTTCGATGATTATATCTACTTTCTTAACCAATTCTTTTAAAAGAGTTTTACCTTGTTCATTTTTTAAATTTAAGGTCATCGACCGTTTATTTCTATTCAAACTCATAAAGTAAGCACTTTCGCCATTTTGATAAGGTCCAAAATGTCTTGAGTCATCTCCCGTACCTGGCATTTCCACTTTTATGATGTTCGCACCTAGATCCCCTAGTATCATTGTACAGTATGGTCCAGCCAATACTCTAGTTAAATCCAATACTTTCAAACCTTCTAATGGTCCCATAACGCCTCCTAATTTATAACTAAAGTGATGGCATTAACTTAAGGTATCACCACTTGTTTTAATACTTACTCTAGAAAACTAAAAGAGTCACCCACACGGGGTGAGCTCTTTATAAAATTACTCTTGTTCTTCAAATGCAACGATTCTACAGAAAGCAGATTCACCATCTTGGAATTTCCAAGGGAAACAACCAATCACCAATCGTTTATTTAAAACTTCTTTAATTTGTCCACCAACATTTTCAGCATGAATGATTTCATCTGGTTTTGGGAATACATGAATATGCATCGCTTGATAAGTTTTAGGCCACTCATAAATCTCATTTAAGCCTTTTCCATATTTTCTTTGCATGAACTCATCACACGCTTTTGCTTCGCCTGGCTCCCAATCACGAATTTTAGTATTCATAGGATGATCTGCCGATCCACAGTCAACACCAATCCAGCTAATCTGCATATCCTTGCACCATTGCGGGAAGTCCATAGATGGTCCAGGATGTCTTAACATATATCTTCTTTCATCCGCTTCAGGTTGATCCCAGCCATACTTATGGTAACCTGTATTAATTATTAAAATATCACCTTTTTTAACTTCTACACGATCCATAATATCTTGAGGTGTATAGATACCAAAATCTTCTGCTATATCAGATAAGTCAACAACGACACCAGGACCACATAATTTTTCTAATTCTAATGAAGCAATATCTCTACCTGATGTATCAAAATGTAAAGGACCATCTAAATGAGTACCAATATGATTAGACGTTGTAATCAATTGTCCATTAGCACCATTTGGAGAAAGTCTCTTAAAAAACTTTACTTGAAGTGGCTCATATGTAGGCCATGGTGGTGTTAAAATACTTGTGTTTTGAGTTAAATCATACATTTTAATCTTGTTCCAAAAATTCATTATATCCTCCTTAGTAGTCATTACTACACCCTATTAATCTATCATACCCTCAGACGCCATCAGCTCAACAAAAGCTTCTAAAGCATCTTCAAAACATTTCATCGGAGGACGTACAATACCTGCCCCCACTTGACCAACACCAGGATCTTTATGAGCGATCCCTGTATTAATGATTGGTAGTATTTGAGTTTCAATAACCTTTTGAATATCTATACCTGTAGGTGTGCCTCTAAAATTCATCGTTGGCATTTTATACGCATTACTTTCTTCTTCTGTAATCTCATACATACTGGTTGTATATAAAATGGCATCTTGTGGTGTTCCACCAACAAATTGAACAATTGCAGGAGCTGTTGCCATTGCAAAACCACCAATACCTGTTGTTTCTGTAATCACAGAATCCCCGATATCGGGATTTGCATCTTCTTTATCATAACCAGGGAAGAAAAGGCCATCGATAATTTCTGCTGGTGCAGTAAACCATCTATCCCCTAAACCAGAAACTTTGATACCAAATTCTGTACCATTTCTAGCCATGATAGAAACGATTGTTGAATATTTAATATTAGCATTTGGATCGATTGCCGCTTTACAAGCAGGCATCGTCAGATTCAAGAAGAAATGATCATTCGAATGCATAAACTTAAGAACATCTGACTTTTCTTCGTTGCTAAACTCAGTTAATACTATATAAGGTGCTAACTCACGAATAAACAATGAGGTGCCTGCTTTATTTCTGTTATGACCTTCATCACCCATCTGTACGACTTGGGCTATCATTGATTTCAGATCAACTTCTCCTCTTAAACTTAGAGCAGCCTTTAAAACAGGCGCTAGTAATTTTTCAATCCAGTTAAGACGTTCAATAACTTCTTCACTGAAAGCACCATATCTTAAAACTTTACCTAATCCTTCATTCAACGTACAATATGCCAAATTACCAAAGGCTTTATTTTCTATAATCCATACTGGCATAGATGAGGTTACAACACCTGCCATCGGACCTACAGTATTATGATGATGACAGGGTTCAAACTTGATTTCCCCTGAGGCAGCAAGTGCTCTAGCTTCAGCTTCATTAGATGCCAAGCCTTCATAAATTAAACCACCAATGACGGCACCTTTGAGTGGGCCACTCATATTTTCCCAAGTGATAGGTGGACCAGCATGTAAGATGGTTTTCTTATCCATGTTTGGAATATCTTTTAAAGCAACGCCTATACCAATAAGTGTAGGTTGAGCTTTTTGCAGATTGTCTAATGCCTGCTTATTCGCTTTTTTGATTAAATCTTGCAACTCGTCATCTCCTTTACTTTTTTGTTTTTAGTCTAGCCAGTAAAGCCATCATCTTTTCATTGCCACCAGCAGTTGGTCTCCAATTCATTTGAATGGAATCAACATCCTGACTCTTTAGATCCTTATGAAAAGATTCTAGTCCCATATTGATTACTTTTAGTTCTTTTGAAAAGAGTTCATTGATTTTATTCATTGCTCCCTCCTGACAATTTACTCATAAAAGCTTTTACCAATCTTACAGCCTGTGCATTAGAAGGCATTACGATAATGCCAGCTTCTTCAAGTGTTTGTGTGGATTCAGCCAATCCCTGAGGATCTTCTGCTGTACCTGTAATCGATGCAACGACAAAAATATCTTTATCATTTTCAGCTAAATTCTTTCGAACCGATGTAATTGATGTTGCCACTTCTGATGCAGGATCTAAATGTGATCCATAACCTAAAACAACATCTACTAAGACAACTGCAACTTCACCATCAATATCTGTTACAAATCGATCAGACCGCGTTGATGGATCTATCATTGGATGCGGTCGACCAACGGTGAACTGATCTTCCCCTAAATCTAAACAAACATGTCCTGTTAACTCAGTTAAACTCTTCAATTCATATTTCGGTTCTAAAGGAATATTGGAGTAAATACCCCCAAATGTATGCCCTAACATTTTCATTGCTTCATCTGCTAAAGTACCACCCGTATAAAGTCCTCTAAGATATTTTTGATCTGATTTTATTTTTGATAATCCTGTTGTTAATATGTTGTCTATCACATCATTTTCAATTGTAAAACCCTCAAACTCTTTAGGATCTTCACCTTTAGATAAGGCAACTGCTTTTAAAGCAGCATCTTCTAATGTTGTGCAAGAATATGCGCCAACCGATTTAATAATCGAATGATCACCACCTATAAAATCTACCACGACTGGTTTGTCTGTTTTTTTTGTTAATTGAAGGATCTTTTCGGCAACTTCAGGTGCTGGTGGTTTTGAAATTAAGACAATGACATCTGTTGCATCGTCTGCCATCAACGCTTCCATAGCTTGAATCATCATCAATCCACCTATTTCGGATTTCAAATCACGCCCGCCTGTACCAATAACTTGCGAAACACCTGCCCCCATTTGATCGATTAAACAGGTCACTTCTTGAGTCCCGGTTCCAGAGGCGCCCACAACACCAATGTTTCCTTTTTTTACAACATTGGCAAATGCTAAAGGAATGCCATTAATGATTGCAGTACCACAATCAGGTCCCATCATTAAGAGTCCTTTTTCAACCGCTTTTTGTTTTAATTGCAGTTCTGTTTCAATGGAAACATTATCTGAAAATAACATCACATTTAGATTGTTATCCAAAAGTTTATTCACTTCTTCTTCTGCATATTTACCCGGTATCGAGACAACAACCATATTGGCCTCTGGCTGCATTTCTAGAGCAGCACTTAACGAAACAGGTTGATATTCCGATCCCGATTCTACTTTTTTCTTTGTAAGAAGTTCATCAACTGTATGGATTACTATTGCCATTACTTCTTCTGAATCAACATTTGCAGCAATATAAAAATCATTTACAGATATCTCACTCAATTGATCTGTTATTAAGTTTAAATTCGCCGTTAATTCTTTATTTAATTCTGTACCCATTCCAACTAAAGCCTCAGTAACGCCATCAATATTTTTAATTTCTTTAGAAATTAACATAAGTGTTACCGAATCATAATACGCATTCTTCCGAATATCATATTTGATCATTTTAAAGCCTCCTTAATTTTTCTGAATTGATCATTGCCATACAGTAAACACCAAATAGAAAATCAGTTCCTGAAGAAGAACCTATTTGTATCACCTTGTTAACTGCTTCAGCAATATCATCTTTATTGTTGTCAAACAAGACTTCAATAAAATACTTATAACTCTCTGGTACATAACCCATTGTGGCATGTCTAATCATCTCTTCACTGATTTTAGTAGTTTTACCTGCACACAAGGTATTGATACCATCTAACATACCTCCAAACCCCATTTGATTGAATGAGTTCATCATGATTATAATACCGGTAAGAAAATCATCTGTTGAAGGTGTTAATCCAGGTCCGAATCCCACGGTTTTCTGTATAGCACTTTTAAACAATTCTAGATTCTCATTTAAAATATTATTTATAAGGTCTAATAATCTTTCTTTAATAAAATCACTGTACTCATTAATTTCAGCACTCTTTAAGTTTATATAAGATGCTACTTCTTTTATCTCAATGTATTTGATTAATTCAGCAATACCAGCCAAAGAGCCCTCACTTGTGATAAAATTTTTTAAATCATTTAATTTTGCCATCGGGATGGTAGAATGGTTATTTTGAATATTGCTTAGAGATAAATTAACCACCTCTGGATTTGAAGTATTGATTTTCAACTTAGAGTTTTGAAAATGAATTGCACCATCAGTAAATTCACATAAATGTCCTTGTACAATGGATTTATGATTAAATGACTGACAATCCACAATCATACTTAAAGGAGATAAATCTTTACCAGTAGACAAAATACCAATTAACCGTCCCTCTGCATCGATGATATTAAATGCACCATCAAATACCGAATGTATTTGTCCGATTTTTCCTTTATGACTATTGATGTAGTCAAGCAAACGATCTGTAATCCTTACCGCTTCCATATTGACCCCTTTTCGTTTTTTTCAATTATGATATTATCCAAGTTTATGACGTCAAGAATTTTCAGAGCAATATGAACGTTTAAGGAAACATTAGGATCTGAAAAATCAATATTTCCAATTTCTTTAATTCTTTGAATTCTATAGATGACAGTGTTATAGTGTGTGTACATTTCTTCTGAGACTCTCTTTAAATTACAGCCACAGGCATAGTACATCTTTAGGGTTTCCAATAATTCTGCATCTTTTTCTCGATCATATGCGACAATATTTCCAAGCGTTTCAATAAAAAACTGTTGGATTTCTGGTTGTACTTCTTCATTGGATAAGATTCTGTAAATACCCAGTTCATCAAAGTGCAAGATATTTTTATCCTCTTCACTCAAACCAATCTTATGAACGGATCTTTGTGCTTCACGATAACTCTTATAAAGATCTTTATAATCACCATAAGTTCTTCCTAGTCCAACGGAAATTTTATTATGTATATTTTCAAGCCTAGCAAATTTTAGAAGCTCTTCACCGACTTGAATCATGTTCTTTTTCATGCATGCTTCATCAACTGATTGATCATAACCCAATAGGAATATAACCCGATCACTTTTATTACCATAGATCATTTCGCCTTTAAAAAATCGGTGTAATCTTTCAACCACACTGATAAGCTTTGAATTCAGTTGTTTCAGCAACTTTGCATTATTTGGTGTTATAGCTACTTCTGTGTATGTTTTATCAATCGAAACCAACAAAACACCATAAACATGACCAATGTTAAAATCAAAGTATGAAGCCTTTTCAACAGCTCTCATTTGTTGTGTTTCTTGACTCGATAAGAGCTCTTCAATAAAATCAATCTTATGTTTATTTTCATTTTCATAAACCGATAATTTCTTAGATGAGTTTAAAGCAATCAATGACGTTGCTGCTTCAATCATCACCAGCGTTGCATCTGGTATGTTGTTATTAACATCCCAAATGATGACATAACCATATGAAATCTCATCTGAGTAGATCGGAATCATCAATCGTTTAACACTTACACCATCAATTAAATCTTTATGTTCTTTTATGTCATTTTTCCCATACACCTGTCGTGATCTTGAAGTTCTTTTGATGAATACCGATTCAATTATATTGTTGAGTGTTGGCTGATAACATTCCTCTGCCACACAAACATAATCTTTAAAAATCTCTTCATATATAGCGACTGGGGCATTGACTACCCCCTCAATCATTGAAGCAATTTCATTCAGCTCACCACCCCTTAACATGATTTCTTTTAATCTTGTATTAAATTCATCAATTTGTACCAGTAATTTCATTTGTCTGTTAACAACAGATGTTAAAATATTTGAAATGATATCACCAAAAGATAAATCTAACGGAATACTGATCACAGGTAAATCATGGGCATTGGCCGTATCTAAGACACTCTGTGGTAACTTTTCTATGTACCGTTTTGTCTTTATACCTAAGCCTGCCACACCTATACGTTTCATGACTGGGATTAACTCATTCAGTTTTAAAATGTCATCTTTAATAGAATATGCTGTGGTTAATAAAAATTCTCCTGGTTTGACCCAATCAATGATATCAGGTACTTCCATAACATTTACTTTTGCAATGTAATTGTCTAAACCTTTTTCTCCACATAACACAGTTGCATTTTTAAAAAAATCTAATTCTAGAATTTCACTTACTTTAACACCAAGTTTATTTTGCATGCAAGTCACCTCTATATTAATTATACTAAATATTCTGAATATTGTGTTATCTTTCTATTAGTACTTAATAACAAAGTTTTTGATGTTTTTGTGCATTTATTTGGTTTGTAGTAATAATCAAACCGGTAAAAGACATCTCCTACCGGTTTGTAGATTAGTGAGATTTTGTTTTACTCAGGTAATATAATATTTAAGAAAATACCAGCGATTGCAGCCAAAGCCATACCTTCAATGCTAACACTCATGTCACCGATGTTGATTGGTAATGTAGCGCCACCAAGTCCTAATACCACGATTGTTGCAGTGATGATTAAGTTTCTTGATTTATTGAAGTCAACCTTATTTTCAACTAATGTTCTAGCACCGATAGAAGCAATCATACCAAATAATATAATTGAAATACCACCGATAATTGACACTGGAATTGTAGAAATTAATCCACCAAGTTTAGGAATTAAGCCTAAAATAATTGCGAATACTGCTGCAATTCTCATAATCAAAGGATCCCAAGCTCTAGTTAATGCTAAAACACCAGTATTCTCAGAATATGTCGTATTAGCTGGTCCACCGAAGAATGCAGAAACGGCAGTTGCAATACCATCACCCATAAGTGTTCTAGGTAAGCCTGGATCTTCTAAGAAATCTTTATCAACGGTTGCGCCGATTGCAATAACATCACCAACATGTTCAACCATTGTTGCTAATGCGATTGGAGCAACTGTTAAGATTGCACTTAAGTTGAATTTCGCAAATTCAAATGCAGGGATACCAATTAATTCTGCATCTTTAACAGCAGTAAAATCAACTTCACCCATTATGATTGCAATTATGTAAGTACCGATTAGTCCTATAATGACAGGTATAACTTTTAAAAATCCTTTTGCAAAAACACTAACAATTGTAACAAGAGCAAAAGCTATTAGAGCCAACAACCAGTTCGCTGAAGCCATATCAATTGCAACTGGCGCTAATTTCAAACCAATAACAATGATAATAGGGCCAGTCACTACTGGTGGGAAAAACTTAATAACGCGGTCTGTTCCAAAAATCTTCATCAGACCAGCCAGAATCAGATAAATAAAACCGGCAACGACGATACCACCTCTCGCATATGCAAGACCATGTGTTGCAGCAACAGCCAACATTGGTGCAATAAAAGCAAATGATGATCCCAAGAAAGCAGGAACTTTGCCTTTAGTGATTAAGTGGAATATTAATGTACCTACACCAGCAAGTAACAGTGATACTGAAATATCCAAGCCCGTAATTATCGGTACTAAGACAGTCGCACCAAACATGGTGAAGGCGTGCTGTAGACCAAGTGTCATCATTTTAGGAACACCTAGTTCTTTAACATCGGTAATAGCATTCAAGTTCTTTTGCGTTTCCATTCATTCCTCCTTTTTTAGTAAATGTGATGTTTCTTCTCACTAATCATTTTTTTGCTTTTCTTTAATTGCTGTTAGAACTTTCTCAGCAGTTAAAGGCATAGTATTTAAACGAATACCCGTAGCATCATATATAGCATTCGCAATAGCCGGAGCAGAAGGTACCATAGCAGGTTCAGCAACACCCCTAGCACCAAAAGGTCCTGTCTCTTCAGGGTTTTCAACAAATTTGATAATCATCTCTGGCATATCATCCGCTGTAGGTATTTTATAATCTACAAAGGAAGGATTCATCACTTTGCCATCTTTTAACATCAGCTCTTCAAAAAGAGCTGTACCCATTCCTTGAACAATCGCGCCTTCAATTTGACCTTCTAATAACTGTGGATTCATCACTTTACCCACATCAAAACATGAAGCTACTGTTAATACTTTTGTTTGTCCGGTTTCTAAATCTACTTCAACTTCCACACCCTGAACACCATACGTCCAAAATACAACAGGATGATCTCCTAGACCGGTTTTCTTATCAGCGTTTCTTATATTAGGTGGTATAAAAGAACCCCTACCTATAATTGGTCCATGAATTGCTGAGCCATCATCAAAATTCAATCCAATGGCTAAATCAGCAATGGCTACTTTTTTATCTGGATATATTTTTGAAACCACGTAACCATCTTTTAATTCTAAGTCTCGTTTATAAATTCCTAATTTAATCTGAGATAATTCTAAAAGTTGATCCTTAGCATCTTTTGCTGCTTCCATCACTGCACGACCGGCTGAATAAGTAATTCTAGATGCCACTGTTTGCCACTCGTACGGCGTATGATCCGTGTCACCTGTTTTGATGGTAATTTTTTCAGGTGAAATGGATAACACTTCCGCTGCAATTTGTGTCATAATGGTATCCGATCCTTGACCGATATCTTGCGCACTAACCAACAAGTGTGCTGATCCATCTTCATTGAGTTTGATAATAGCTGAAGATGCTGCATTGTTAGGCATTGATGGTGCTTTCCAGCCACAAGCAATACCTTTGCCTCTCACTTTACCTAGTTTAGAAGGTTTAGATTTTTCATTTAATTTAATATCAATCGAAACTTGTTCCAAACATTCTTGTAATCCTGATTGACTCACCACTTCACCCGTACCCGTTGTACCACCAGGTCTCATACCATTAATCCTTCTCATTTCAACAGGTGAAATACCTAACTTTTCTGCGATAATATCTAAATTTTGTTCAATGCCAAAATGAATCTCACTCATACCGAATCCACGATACGGTCCCCCAACGGGGTGATTGGTATACACACAATATGAGTCAGTCCATACATTTTCAATATCATACGGTCCTGCAGAAGCATACCCTGCTGCTTTTGCAATGTTTACACCATACTCATTGTAAGCACCGCCATCCCATATAAATTCGTTTTGTACGGCGATTATTTTACCGTCTTTGTTTACACCGGTTTTAATCGTCGCGTGTAATCCTTGACGAACATAAGCATTTTGAAACTCATCTTCACGTGAATAAGTCAGCTTAATTGGACGACCTGGATTTCTTTTTGCAAGAGGTACTAGAATACCCTCCAATGTTGTGCCAGCTTTAGAACCAAAGCCTCCACCTACTGCTGGTGATAAAACTCTCAGTTTATTTAAAGGAATATCGAAAGCTTCAGACAATGCTTGTCTCACTGCATAAGGTGATTGGCAGGATGCCCATATTGTACAAGTACCATCTAGATCCATTTGAGCAATGGCTGTATGTGGCTCTATTGGAGCATGTTGTACATGTGGTACATAAAATTTATTTTCAACCGTATAGTCAGCACCTTCAAATGCTGCAGGTGCATTTCCTTTTCGAAGGGTATAATGATTTGAGATATTTGATCCGGGTTTAGGATAAAACACCGGTGCCCATTTATAATCTCCTAGGTCTGGATGAACCAAAGGCGAACCTGGTTTCATCCCTTCTTTTGCATTGGTGACTGCTGGTAATACTTCGTATTCAACATCTATTAACTTAAGTGCACGTTTGGCGATTTCTTCGGTAATTGCAGCAACCGCCACAACAGCTTCACCTCTGTATCTTGCTTTACCAACTGCTATGAAATTCTTATCTTCTAAATAAAGACCACCTCTTTTTTCAAAGTGTTCACCAGTAATAACATCTTTAACTCCTTTAAGAGCCAGTGCTTTATCTATATCTACCTTCACAATCTTTGCATGAGGATGTGGACTTCTTTTAACCGCAGCATATAACATTCTAGACATTTTAATATCATCAACGTATTTTAAAGCGCCTGTTACTTTTTTGATACCATCAACTCTTTTTACGCTTTTACCTACAAATTTCACGTCGTCCCCCCTTACGCATTATTGTTTTCTGCCACAAATTGAATGGCTTCTATAATTTTTTTATATCCAGTACAACGGCATAAGTTACCGCTAATACCTTCTTTAATCTCTTCAACTGTTGGATTAGGATTTTCATTTAATAGTACTTTTGCGGTCATAATCATACCCGGAGTACAATACCCACATTGTAGTGCTGCATTTTCTATAAATGAAACTTGTAAGGGATCAAGAACACCACCTACTGCCAATCCTTCGATGGTTGTTATTTCACAGCCATTTGCCTCAACTGCTAATACCAAACATGCGTTGACAGCTCTACCGTTCATTATAATCGTACAGGCTCCACATTCCCCCGCGCCACATCCTTCTTTAGCACCTGTTAAATCAAAATCTTCTCTTATCATTTTTAATAATGTTACATGTGTATCAACTGCATATTCAATTTCTTCACCATTTAATGTAAAATTTATGATTACTTTCATTACATGCCTCCTATAACCATTCCAACAGAGAATTTCTTAACATCACTTTCACCATTTCACGTCTATAACCTTCAGTCGCTCTTAAATCACTGATTGGTTTTACTTCCTTTGATGCCATTTCACATGCTTCTTCAATTAAATCCTTAGTCAGAGTTTTGCCATTAAGGAAAACCTCTGTTTTTTCAAGTCTTATAGGTGTAGGTGCTACCGCACCACAACTGATGTTATAAACATCGTCTTTTTTTATAACGGTCGCAGAAACCGTTGAAAGATCAACTTCTTTACGTCTGGATGTTTTTGTAAATATCCCTAACACGTCACGCTCTTCAAATGAGATGCCTGTAACGATTTCGCCATGTTGTAGTACCGTTTTTCTTACAAAGACAAAAAAATCTGATAACATAATTGTTCTTTCGCCTGCAGCGCTATACACATGAACTTTCGCATTTAGAGCCAGTAAAGGTGTCGCTGTATCAGCAAGTGGCGAAGCATTACATATGTTGCCCACACATGTTGCTCGATTCCTTACTTGTTTTGATCCTATAGAAAGTGCCGCTTGTGCTAGAAATGGATACTTCTTCTGAATGATTGGATGTAATCCTAAATCATTTAAAAGTACAGTCCCACCAATCATCACACGTCCCTTTTGAAACATTATCTTATTTAAACTTTCAATTTTCTTAATATCCACTAGACAATCTGCATTTAAAAGACAGTCACGCATACGTACGATTATATCTGTACCACCATTTAGAATAAAAGCCTTGTCACCTTTTTCATTTAGAATATCTACGGCTTCTTTTAAAGTTGTTGGTGCAAAGTACTCAAATCTATTCATTATTTCCCCTCCATATAATTATTCGTAAGTTAACACATATCCCATCAATTTTCATATCTATTTGCAATGACTGTGTAATACACTTTCAATTACACAGTTATAATCACTCTTTTGGTGCTCCAATTTTATTTAAAGTTAAATTGCGCGAAAATTCTAAAAACTCTTCTCTTCTATTATAATCCGTAATCATATCACTCTGTTTGTTGTAATTAACTAAATATTCTGACTATTTATCACATCTATTTAGTACCCCATTACAAGAGCGTTTATTCTATACTACTTATAATTAGATACATTTGTAAAAAATTTATTCGAGATATAAGAAATGGAGTATAATTAAGATAAGGAGGTGCTGTATGTCAAACTCATATATTGAGCATAATGCTTTGGATACAATTCAATTCTATGAATTAATAAATAGTTCCCCATTATTAAAAAGATACCTTAATGAAGGCACACATCACTTTGAAGATTTTGACTCATTGCTCCAAGATGTTTTTCATATACATTTCAAATACTCCATTTACTTAGACCACCCTATATTATTTTCAGTGAATTATGAAATTATTCATGAGATGCTTCAAATCAGTCAGCTTTTAAGTTTAAGAAGAAGAACTGTCGGCTCTCGTTCAAATACTTATTTAGCATTCAAGCTCATCATCGATGGCTTATTTGAATCCTTAAGAGGTCGATCGTTGATTCAAGATATTGAAGATACTCTTAACACACTTAACAACACGAACGCTCTAAAAAGCTCTTTTGACAACTTAATAGAAATGGTTACTACAATAGATTTAGAGAAGATGTTTTCTGAGAATGAATACGCATTACTTTTAAAATATATAGGACTAATCAATAATAATAACTCAATTCCTATTACAGAAAACGAATGGTTTAAGAGTCTTATCGATGCATTATTTAACGATTCCAAACCATTAGAAGAGACTCTTTTCCAGAAAGAGATCAAAACAGCTATAGAAAAAAGCACCATCAAAGAAAATAGCTCCGCACTAGAAACACTATTAAAAAACCTACTGAATCAACAACAAGATGAACTCAATAATGATGCTCTTAAAGTTCAAACAGAAACAGAAAAAAACGACCAAGAAACAAGTGATGACTTTAAAGAATCTCTAAAAGATGAATTAGAAGAAAAATTTGCACCGTATCTCAAAGAACAATATTTAACAAAAGGACAACAACAAACCAGTCAAAAACGCTTGATTTCTGAACTAAACACATCCGATTCAAGCAACAAGAACATCATTAGAGATGGCAAAGTAAACACATCAGAACAAGCAATTCAACATACTGTACACCAAATATCCAGTAGGCGTGAAAATCAACTTAGACAAAAACAATTTGGTCATTCATCAAATACTGACCTTTCAAGTCGTTTGAACATGCCCTATTCAGATGATGATTTTAAACGACTTGAAAACAGTTTGAAATCTCAGATTAAAAAGTTAAACTTGCCAAGAATATTCTCACAAGCCATAGAAAATATTGATGCATTTAATAACACCACAAAAATTCTAGGCATTAAAGAAAACTCTCTTGAAAATTTAACCTTTGATGAAATTATTAGAATGCATAAAAGGTATATAAAACCCTCGTTTGTGAAATTTGTTAATAAGGTTGGAAAAAACAAACTCTACGCGCGTCGAATTCAATATAAAAAAAGAAAAGAACATTCCATACCCATTGATAAAATCAACAGTTCACACAACATTGATTTATTAATCGAAGATGAATATATTGGATTAGCATTGGGTATCGAAGCTTTTGAAAACGATTTTTATGATCGCTATTTACGTGACGACCTACTGACGATTGACATGATTCGAAAGTACGATAAAAGAAAAGGACCTATTATCCTATGTTATGACGGTTCTGGATCTATGGAAGGTGCTAAAATCGAAGAAACACAAAGTCATATTTTAGCCATCATTGAAATTGCCAAAATTCAAAAAAGGCATTTGATTTTAATTCAATTTGCATCCGCTTCTGAACCTCTATATATCAAAGAAATCAATCCTTCAAAAATCACAGCTCAAGATGTGCTTGATGTGCTTGATGAATTCATCTGTGGAGGCACTGATTTTGAAAAACCGTTATCAAAAGCCATAGAATTTATTAAAGCAGATCAACATAAAAAATCTGATATCCTTTTTATCACAGATGGACAATGCGAAATCAGAGAAGCATTTAAAAAGACTTTCCTGCACTTAAAACAACAAAGAGATTTTAAACTTTATACAATCATCATGCATGCGTATACATATCATGATTATGGTGATATCGGAGACATATCTGATGAAGTATTAGAAATTAAAGGACGAGACATCGGGAATTGGAATGAAGCAACCAATAAAAAACTCTACTCACTGATTTAGGAGGAAATGATGGAGAAAAATAAATTAAAAAAGATCAGTCAAACCTTACATCAAATAAACGACTTCATTAACTCACAATATTATGAAGTTGAAGATTATACACTTTGCATTTTATTATCCATGATTTCTAGAACCAATATGATTGCACTCGGTCAGCCTGGGATTGCAAAATCTGCAGTTTTAAGAACTTTTGTGGATGCCATAGATTTTGAAGACTTGGAAGGCACACCTTATTTTCATATTCAGATGGGTTCAGACATATCACCGAACAATGTTTTTGGTGCACCAGATATCGAATATTTCAAAAAGAACGGTATCATTAAAAGACATTATAAAGGATTTCTCCCCGATGCCGTCATAGCATTTTGTTCCGAGTTTTACCGTGTAAATGATCAGGTAGCAAACTCTGGACTCCTTACAATACTTAATGAAGGTGAGTTTAAGAATGGTACCGATACAGTCAAAACAAAACTCCGCTTTTTTATGGCTGATACAAATTTCTTTCCAAAACAAGTTGATGATTTAGATGTGGAAGAAACTGATTTAAAACTTCAGGCACTTCATGATAGATTTCTTTCTCGGGTTTTTATTAAGCCTCTAGTCGATACCGAGAACAAACTTAAAATGATCCTTACGGACAATTCACTAAAAAGCGAATTTAAGATATCCATACATGATATTATCTATATTCAAGATAATCTTCACATGATAGAACTCGGAGAAGATATTGCTAGATTGATGATTGATATTGCCAATGAACTACAAACAAAACATAATATTTTCATCTCACCAAGACGTTTAAAACTCAGCGGAAACTTAGTCAAAGCACATGCTCTTTATAACAACAGAGATTATTGTCTAACAGATGATTTGATTGCATTACAATTTGCATTTTGGCAGAAGGAAGATGACATACTCAAAGTTCAGGATCTTATATTTGAAAAGATGGATTTGCCAAATATCAATGCAGAGAAATATTTATCCTTACTATCTTCTATTCAGGAGGAACTGGATAGAAATATCAACAATCATAGAGATTTCTTTGAAAATGACACGGATACCCTTTATGAACAAGCAATCAGTAATATCATGAATCTTATGGAACGTATTGAACTTGAATATCCTCAAAAAGAAAAATACGATAGTATCGTTAATTGTTTTAATCAGATTAATATATCATATCAAAGACTCATGAAAGAACGAGCTGCATTAAAATAAACAAAGATTAAACACCAGCCAAAGTTACTCGGCTGGTGTTGTTTTTTAATACCATAAGCTCAATTTATTTATGGAAAGAATCCCTCTAGTCATTGATGTTTTTTTCTTCAAAAGTTTTTTGTGCATTATTGGCTGCAAGTTCAATACCTTCATAGATTAGAGTCCAACCAAATACGTTTGTTTTCACTTAACTATTCCATTGTAGTTGTTATTTAATTTTCCACTTTAGGCAAAAAATGATTAAGTTACATAAGTGGTGCTTGACGTACTTTTGACAACTTTTCATAGGCATATGCAATTTCAATTAAGATACCTTCACTAAATGGTCTTCCTAAGATTTCCATGCCTATTGGAACCCCGAGTTTAGCCTCAGCTGTCGGATCACTAAATCCAGCAGGTACGCAGATGGATGGAAAACCTGTTACTGATGCTAAAACACCGTTTCTTTCATTTTGTGAGTCACCAACTTTACAGACCAGTTGTTTTTGATGCGGATAAACAATGGCATCCAATTGATGTGTTGCCATAAGTTGTATCAATCGATTTTGAGTGGCTATTCTTTTAATCAGACGTTCATTATAAATAGGTGTACCTGTTGAGAGTGAATTTGCTTTTTCTAAATTTTCTTTAATGCCTGGATGATGTTTACCACTTTCAAGGATTTCTGCCACACTATGTACAGGTGCCGTTTTAGGTAATCCACTTAAATAAGTATTCAAATGATCCTTCAAATCATAAAGATGTACACTCACATTTTGTACAAGTTCCCCTGAATCAAAGTTATTATCAATAACAATCATGGTAGCACCATTTTTTTCTAAGATATTGATGGCTTTATACACTTCACGGTTTGTTGTTTCATGAATTTCGTCTTGACCAAAAAATGCTTTTAGAATACCAATTCTCTTATGTTCTAATCCTTTTTCATTTAAAAAGTTTATATACGATTGATTGACTCGCCCTACCGACCAAGCAGTTTTAGGATCTTTTGGATCATAACCATATACGACATCTAATAATTTAGTGGCATCTTCAACGGTTCTTGCAATTGGTCCTATAACATCTTGAGTATTGGAATAGGGTACCACACCGGATTTGCTAACCAAACCAACGGTTGGACGAATCCCTACCAAACAATTTGCTGATGATGGTGACCTGATAGAATTAATGGTATCTGTTCCAATACCAATTAATCCAAAGTTAGCAGCTACAGATGCACCAGTACCGCCACTTGATCCACCTGGTGTACGAGTCAAATCATATGGATTTAGTGTTTGTCCTTGTATTGAACTAATCGTTTCACCCCAAATGGCAAATTCATGTAGATTCGTTTTTGCTATTATCAAAGCTCCAGCATCTTTCAAATTTTTTACAATAGATGCATCTTCATCCGATAAAAATCCTTCCAAACTTTTACTGCCAGCAGTGGTTGGCATGTCAAGGGTATGGACATTATCTTTTAATAAGATAGGAACACCATGTAAAGGTCCTTTTAATCCATAACTTTTATAATAGTTATCCAAATCCTCAGCTTCTTTAATAACACCATCATTGATACAGATAATTGAATTTAATTTCGGACCTTGTTGATCATAGCTATGTATTCTTTCTAAGTAAGCTTGAACAAGTTTTTTAACCGTTAACTCTTCAGTTTCTAATGCTTTATGGAGTTTTTCTACAGTTAATTCCATGATATCAATTTTTTTCATAGCCTTTCTCCTTTTAAGTTCTCTATATATAAATTCTTTACCATTTTTACCCTTAATCATTTATCATAACACACTAAAAAGATATTATTACTTTTGTTAACCAACAATATGTACACAGATACCGGTAATAACAAAATATATATCTACTTCTATAATAGTCTAAAAAATATATGATCAGAAACAATATTTCAAGTAACTAGAAAAGAAAGCTCTGAATTACATCATGA
>JABXKX010000366.1 GCA_013619035.1 Peptostreptococcaceae bacterium | reverse complement strand
GCATAAAGAAAAATCAATTCTAGTTTATGGTACTTATGAAGATGTACTTAAACTAGAAGGAAAAAACGATTTTAAAATAGTTGAAGCCGGTTATTATACAAATGGTTCTTATCATGGTGAGTATAGAAACCATGGTTATACGGAAGGTGGCGTACTTTACTATTCAAATGATTTCCCAAGAGATTCAGATTCTGGTAGAAGTGTATCGGAAAAAGAATGGATATACGAGTATTGGGATGTAGTAAATGAAGATCCAAGTAAGTTAACAGAAGATGCTACAGATGTTATGTTTACTAGATATGATAGTGTTAGAGAAAAAATAGATGATATGGTTAATGATGTTCTAAAGAACTCAACCAATGACCTAGGGGCGAAAGATCATGAAAATCAAGGGTATGCGGTGGCGGATCATATGAACGTCAACACACTTAACAGTACGCTATTTAACGGTGAAGGCAAGATGATGCAAGAAAATGCCGGACGGTTATGGTATCAGATGTTTTCAACAGAAAAAGCCAATGGTAAAGCAATGAAAGACCAAGGTATTTCTGTTGAAATATTAGAAAAAGGCAGTTATCAAGTCAATCAAAGCGGTCAATCCATCATTAAAGTTAAAGTTGTTGGTTCATATCAGGATGCTGATATTCTAACCGATGCAGATAAAGTCCTTTATTATCATCAGGATGAACTAAAGAAGATTAATTTATCGCTTTCGATCGGTTCAAAATCACTTGATTATGCTTCAAGACCTAATACGAAAGTAAACGGTCATCATGCTTTGGAACATACTTTTGAAATCACCATAGACGAAGGTGATACAACAGAGGATACTATTATAGCTCATGGTGACTCTTATACAGAGTTTTATACACCTAGTGGCACTGCTGTTAATGATACGGTTAGTGGTATGGATAGTGATGGTATTGGTGGTGGTTTAAAATCATTATTTGATGTAAAAGATGTACAACTTATACCAGATCCATCTAATCCTTCAAAGACATTACCATTAACTGAATCTATGCTTGAATATGTAGATTACTCAATTGGTGATATTGATCAATATGAAATGAGAGTGACCAATATCTCAACCCATCGACAGGAAACGTTTGTTTATGGTTCTAATCCAAATAGCTTTACACATGACTTATATGAATGGCTGTTATTAGAGGATGAACATGCTGCTTATGAAGTGCTACAGATTGTATCTAATGCTCATGCTTTAGATTCATATACAGACACTTTTAGTTTTAGAAAAGAAGTTAAAAAAGCCATTGAGCTTGATTTTGATATACCTCATCATGTCATAGACATTGATGTTATAGAAGCAACAGACAATACTGACTATGGTGATATGGGTGTTAAGTCCAAGAGTATTAAAATTGATGGTAAAGACGTTGATTGGGAGATGTTCTTTAATGGGAACTATTTTTTTGGACCTACTAATAGTAATTATTTAGCAATTTTAGAAATACAAGTCGTTTCGGAAGATGACATAGAAAGTATTTTTAAAGATGCTTTTAATGTTCATTCCTCACTACCTAGAACAAAACTGGTTGCTGAAGGTTCTTTAAAGGAAAATAGAAAAGTAAGTTTATATAATCGCTCTTCTGATGTGGAAGATCCGTTTGTAACAGCTAAATATCCAAATGTGTATTCTATCTCTTATAGTGCCGTTGATGCTTCTATGGATGATTGGAAAATGAAACCTATAAATGCTAATCATATTGATATGTTATTCAAGGAATCAGGATTTTATAAAGCAACTATTACAGCAACCAATAATACCGGAAGAACATCATCAACGGATTATCATATAGGCATTGTTCCTGACTTTGAACCGAATGTCTACTTTAATATTTGGAACAATGTCTTAACAAGAAATGAAACTTTAAACATCACTTATTCAGCAGATAGTCTAGACGGTGATAGTATTTCTTCTAATAACTTTAAAATTTACTTTGATGAAGATGAAGATGGTACAGCAGAAAAATTAGTATTTGAAACAACAGATACTACACTTCCATTTACACCAACTCAATTAGGATTTTATAAGATCATCAATAGTCTTGAAGAATCATTCGGTGAAGAAACTATAAGTGAATTTATTACTGATGCTGATTTAAAGAAGAAGGTCGTTGAAAGAGTATTCTATGTTGATAATCTAAGACCTTTGGTCGAGATTGATTTAGATATTCCTGAAAACTTTCAAAAGGTTGATATGTACATTATGTCTGATGAGAATTTAAATGATCTTGATATCACAAAATTACGTGAAGGACGTGTAGATTATAACAACGATTTAAGATTGTATGGATTAGATGTAAAAGCTGAGTACAGAGATTTAAAGACTTATATACAATCTCAGTCTATTGATACCTCATCTTATTATGGTGAGACATATCCACCAAACACATTACCATACAGTTCGTCAGGCTTTACAGGTGCCTTAACAAGATACAATGTAACCAATAACTCATATGAGGATTATTATACAACAACTAAGACTTATGAGTCATGTAAAACAACAAATGTCTTTATTGGTTATGTGAATTGTGACAGTGGTTGTTTAAGAAGTTGTCGTACATGTAATTATCCAAATTGTGAAAAAAGTTGTTGTGATAAAGATTATGACCAGAAGGAAACTTGTACAACAAAAACAACGACTGTAAGACATTATTATACAGTAAATAGATACACTGGTTATTACAGAGGAACAGCAACAAAAGCTATCAAACAACCGTACACAAATCCATTTAGAGAAACTTCGGATAAATATGTTATCTATGTCGCTGACTCAACATTTAATTTAACTGATTTTAATGAAATGATGTTAAAAGCAGATTTTGAAGTGATTCTTATAGGTAATGAAACACTTAGAGAGAGTGTTGGTGAAGAAATGTTATTTATTCAAAATGATGGCTCAGATATGGATGAGTTAATCAAAAAAGCTACAGATGCCATTGGAGAAAGATACCCATTCAGTTCTAGGTATCTCGTGCAAGTAAACGATGTTTTTACTTTAAATCAAATCATGTTTGATACAGAAGGTGATCCTTTAACAAATCATGGTTATCAATATGTTCAAGAAGAGGTATATGATAATCCAACTGGATTAGAGTCGCATGCAAGGAGTACATACCTTGCAGATTCATCGGGATTTTCTAGTTATCAGGCAACTTCCTTTAATAAAGTGGGATTGTTTAAAATATTTGCACTCTTAAAAGATAATACCGGACAACTCAACTTTGATAAAGATTCGAATGTCTCTGAAGTATCGGTGTTAGTTCATAGAAAACCGATAGCAGATTATGTGTTGGATTGGACATACAATACTACTAATTCTGTATATGATGTTTTATTCGTAGATAAAAGTTATGATCTAGACCATCAATTTTCTGATGCTCAAAGAGGTATTAGAGATTTTAAAGCAATGTATAAATTACAAAGTGCTTCTTCGTGGATTTATGCAATACCAAGTAGTTTAGAAAAAGGTACATATGAATTCAGATATTCTGTTAAGGATATGGAAGGGGCGTGGAGTAATCCCAAAACAACCCTATTTACATTAACTGAGGTACCACCACCTCAATTGTTATCTGCATCACTTAAAACAACTGAGGATGATTTTAGTCTTAATGCTATACCGGGTACTGAATTTTTGACATTCTATGATATTAAAACGCGGTATCCCTATGATGTAAAATTGAGTTATGGGTGGTTAAAAAATGGTGTGATCGTACAATCCTTTAAAGAAATAATGGCTGAATTTGATGATGTTAATGGTGATAGAATCTGGGATTCGTATGACTTTGAAGTGCCTAAAATATTAAGTGATGGTCCTTATACTATCGAATTAAGAATAGAGGATAAAAGTAATGCTAGTAATTACGCGAATAAATTGTTTGATGTAAAGGTCTTTACACCCGTAGAACTAAAGACTTATACACCAGAGATGATACTACCGGGTGATAATCGATTGACTTGTACAACGAGTCGATATGTTGATTCAGTGGATATGACCTTATATCATAATACTTCTTATGCAGAATCAGTCACAATGAATAGAGTGAGTGAAACATCGTGGGAGTATGTCTATTCTTCAAGTGATTCAATTCCAGATAATCTCTATGATGTTTATTATGAAGCTTCTGTACATTCAACTCCTCATAAGATTGAAACTCAGTTAGATCAGACTGAGAAGGTTTCTTTAAGAGCGGAATCTATCACCATAACTGGTGCATGGCAGTATTGGGATGGTGGTCTTAATATTTTTGGAGAACAACTCACAGATGAACCTCATAGATTTTTATCATTAGAAGAAATTGAAATACTGGTTGAAACGATTGGAAAACCAGATGACATAGAAATTGATATGAGTGATGCTTTAAAAGCAATGACCTATAGAGACCATCAAAACAACTTGTATTTATATGAAGAGCTTGTAGGTTATGAAGAGAGTTTTCCAATAATGATGACAAGTACAGATAAGGACAATTGGTCGAGACAGTATATTTTACCTTTAGCACCAAGCACAAAATCCTTTGAAAATGAAGTGTTTGCAAGTCCTTATTATATAAAAATAACGCTGATAAAAGGAACCAGTTCAGTAGAATACTACGTAAATGATATCCATATTACTGGTAATACATTGGATCATTTATATTTACAACCCAATGAATAAAAAGAGTGATTTCAGTTGAAATCACTCTTTGTTTTTTTACCTATAGGACGAGTCCTCTTAACTCTTCTTTTAAA
>JABXKX010000633.1 GCA_013619035.1 Peptostreptococcaceae bacterium | reverse complement strand
ACTTAATTTTATCAAATAACATGTATGTTCCTAAAATTGTACAATGTTCATTATAATACGCTTCAATCTCTTTGTGGAGTACTTCGTTATTTCTAAAAGAATAGTTACTCATACCAAAGAAATCGACTACATAGTCTACCGAGTGATGTTTCATTGGAATGCCTTTATGATGTGAACAGATGAAGATTACTTTCTTCTTCACACCGCTACGCTCAAACACCTTCTTAAGATATCTTAGTTTATTATAATCATAATCTACTGCAACATAAGTCAAATCATCTGGTAAGTCATTATAGATATGACTTAAAAAGATGCCATTACCCACACCAAGTTCTAACATTACCTTTGCTTTATCAAGTTGAATGGTTCTTGAACTCCATTCCATGGCCGCATAAAGATTATCTAAGAAATGGCTATCAGTTTCATCGACGTATTTTATAACATACTTTTCATCTGTTTCTTTAGAAACTTTCATGCCTTGTTTATCAATGATAATACCCTCTGTTACTTCAATGCTACAACCACATTCACAGCTCATCAATCCATTAATAATCATATTCTCTTGAATATCAGCTTGATCTAATTTAAGCATTTTTTGGCATGTTGGACAATATAGTGATTGTAAAAAAGATAAATCCACTCCAAGTTTAATCGGATCTTGTTGAAATTCTATATCTAGCGTTGAAATCTTCTGCTCTAGAAGTGAAATCTTCTCATCCAATTTCTCTTTATGTATAATAAGTGATTTCATCTTATTATTAAAGAAACTTCTATAATGTTGTTTTTCTTGCCCAAGTGTTAATTTAGAAAATCGGCTGAGTAGTAAAATATTTTTTATTTCTTGTAATGTAAAATCCATGTCTTTCATTTCTTTGATTCTATTTAAATCACGAAAACATTTATCATCAAATTGAAAATATTTACCATCTTTTGTTGGCACCAATAATCCCAGTGTAATATAGTGCCTTATGGTATCAATACTGCTGCTGGTCTGTTTTGAAAATTCTCCTATTCTCATAAGTCACCCCCTACTACAAGTATACCAAATTAATGACTTTCAATAAACAAAACAAAAAAAATAACCCGAAGGTTATTTCTTATACATTCCATCAATTTGAATTTGAAGATCTTTATCATCTAAGTACTCATCAAATGTCATCATCTTATCAAATGTACCATTAGGTGTTAATTCAATAATTCTGTTAGAAATTGTTTGAATAAACTTATGGTCATGAGATGTAAATAACATGGTTCCTTTAAATGTAATCAAACCGTTATTCACTGCCTGAATTGATTCTAAGTCCAAGTGATTTGTTGGTTCATCTAGAATAAGTACATTAGCACCTGATAACATCAATCTAGAGAACATACATCTTACTTTTTCACCACCTGATAAAACACTTGCATTTTTAAGCGCTTCTTCACCAGAGAATAACATTTTACCTAAGAATCCTCTGATAAATGTCTCATCCTTTTCATTAGGAGAATATTGTCTTAACCAATCAACTAAGTTATATTCACTATCTTCAAAGTATGATGTGTTGTCTTTTGGTAAATCACAACGTGTTGTTGTAACACCCCATTTAAACGAACCTGAATCTGGCTCCATATGACCCATTAATATTTCAATCAATGCTGTTCTTGCCAGTTCGTTTCTAGACATCAAAATAATTTTATCACTTTTATTAATCACAAAACTTACGTTATCAAGTACTTTTTCACCATCAATTGTTTTTGTTAAACCTTCAACAGTTAAAATTTCTTTTCCAGCTTCTCTTTCAGGTGTGAAACCAACGAAAGGATATCTTCTTGAAGATGGCTGAATGTCATCGATTGTAATCTTGTCTAATAATTTCTTTCTAGATGTTGCTTGTTTTGCTTTAGAAGCGTTCGAACTAAACCTTGCAATAAAGTTTTGTAATTCTTTTACTTTTTCTTCTTTTTTCTTGTTTTGATCTTTCATAAGTCTTGACGCTAATTGAGAAGACTCATACCAGAAGTCATAGTTACCAACGAACAATTGAACTCTACTAAAGTCAATATCTAACATGTGTGTACAAACCTTGTTTAAGAAATGTCTATCATGTGATACAACTAATACAGTGTTCTCATAAGTTAACAAGAAATCTTCTAACCAGTTAATTGCTTTGAAATCCAAGTGGTTTGTAGGCTCATCCAGTAATAAGTTATCTGGATTACCAAATAATGCTTGAGCTAAAAGTACTTTTACTTTTTCGCCACCTTGTAATTCACTCATCAACTTAGAATGCATATCTTTTGTAATACCAAGACCCATTAACATTTTCTCAGCATTTGTTTCAGCATCCCAGCCATCTAGTTCAGCAAATTCACCTTCTAATTCAGCTGCTAAAATACCATCTTCTTCTGTGAAATCTGGCTTTGCATATAAAACATCTTTTTCTTGCGTAATTTCGTAAAGACGTTTATGTCCCATAATTACAGTATCAAGTACTGTAGATTCATCAAATTTAAAGTGATCCTGTTCAAGTACTGCCATTCTTTCGTTTGGAGACATTGTTACAGTTCCTTTGTTTGGTTCTACTTGGCCAGATAAGATTCTTAGAAATGTTGATTTACCAGCACCATTTGCACCAATAACACCATAGCAGTTACCGTTCGAGAATTTTACATTTACCTCTTCGAATAATTTTTGATCTCCAAAACGAAGACCTACATCAGTTACATTAATCATAATTTATATACGCTATACAGTGTATAGCTCCTCCCTTCAATATAGAAAACATCTATGTTAAGTTGAGTATTCAACTCTAACATTATACACTCTTTGAACTTGAAAACAAATGAATTTTTCTAAATTGTGAAACATTTAAGGAAATACCCAAAAAAAGAAGAGTGTAACACTCTTCTTATAAGGCCCAATGGTCTTTATTCAATTTGATTTCTTGGTTTAAGTGATTATGAACATCTTTAAGCTTATCCATAATTTTAATACCTTGTGGACATTGTGGTTCACATTTTCCACACTCAATACAGGCACTTGCTCTTTGTTCTTCTTTGTATTTGTTTTGATAAACATGAGCTGCAAAATCTAAATCTTCATACATGAATGATTTATTATAATTCATAAAGTTTCCTGGAATATTAACGCCAACCGGACAAGGCATACAATATTTACAATCCGTACATGGTATTTGTGTTCTAGACTCAATTTGCTTCTTAACCTCTAAATACATTTGAGCTTCAGCGTCACCAATAACGTCAGCTTCTAAACGACCTGCAATTTCGATATTCTCTTTCATTTGATCGAGTGTTGACATGCCACTTAAAATCACTTTAACATTATCAAAGTTCGCTGCCCATCTAAACGCTCTCTCGACAGGTGTGATCTCCAAATCATCATGCCATAGTGACGTGATTGATTCTGGTAAATTAGCAAGCTGTCCACCCTTTAAAGGTTCCATAATAGCAATTGGAATGCCTCTAGATTCCGCATACGAAATTGCACTTACAGTCGATTGATCATCAATATCTTTATAATTCATCTGAATCATTGCCAATGACCAATCATACGCATCAGCAATTGTTTCAAAAGCCTTTTTATCACCATGGAATGAAAATGCAGCTTCTTTAATTTTACCTTTGGCTTTCATTTCATCTAAGAATCTTAGACCATCAAATTCAATTATTTTTTCCCATCTTTCAGCACCTAATGCGTGCAACAAATAGATATCTAGATACTCAACATCTAACTTCTCTAATTGTTCATCTAAGTATTTTTCAAAGTCTTCATACTTCTCAACTTTCCAAACCGGATTCTTTGTTACTAAAATTGCTTTTTCTCGATAACCATCTTTCAATGCTTTACCAACAACGGTTTCGCTATTTCCTTCGTGATATGGATATGCTGTATCAATGTAATTAATCCCATTATCAAGTGCATATCGTATCATTTCAATTGCTTTTTCTTCATCGATTTGACCATACTCACCATTAATAACCGGCATCCTCATACATCCAAATGCTAATATTGACGGCTCATAATTTTCATTAATTTTCCTAAATTTCATACAACACCCCTTTATTAATTAGCTTCCCTAAATACTATTATACTATATCCATTTATTGATGCAACTTGACATATATTTAAAAATAAACTTACCAGCCAATATCCTGATAAGTTTTAAGCATAATGTCTTGATCTTTAATAAATGACTTTATAAATGCACTGGTAAGTATCGAATGTTCTACCAAACGCAGTTCCCGATAAGAACTGATATTAATTAGATGACCACATAGAAATCCTGGATGTACAATGAGTTCTACTGTTTTGTAACCCTTGAATTGCATCAACAGTTGTGTTAAAAAATCCAAATTCACCATCTTATCATAAAACAACTCACAAACCTCAAAAGCATCATTCGATTTTTTTCTGAAGTTTAAATTGTACTCAGATGCTAAAGAGTCGATGATCTTATAGATACCATCGTGTTTAAGATGAATATTTTCATAACTACTTAAAAAAGAAATTATAACACCTTTTGAAAGTGCCAGATCAATCTGAGCCTTAAATTCATTTCTAACAGCTTCTTTATCAATTTGATTCCAATCGTGTGTTGGCTTAAAAAAACCAAATTCTAGTAAAGAGTTTCCATCTGAAATAAGCGGTTTACCATAAGTCATATTTAAAGATATGCCGATGCCAACAGTCATATTCTTCATTAAAGATATACCATGATCTGTATGTTTGGTATTCATCAACAATCCAACCGAGTTAACAATACCTTCTAAA